>CAYNCH010000042.1:0-9669 GCA_964395815.1 uncultured Methyloversatilis sp. | reverse complement strand
GCATGGGCATCCGCTACCAGGACGAAAGCGTACCGACGACCGCCACCTACCTCGCCCCCTTGCTCAAGGTGCTCGAGGGACGTACCGAGCAACTGCTGTTCGAACCCGGCCGCTCGCTGGTCGGCAACGCCGGCCTGCTGCTCACCCGTGTCGAATTGCTCAAGCACGGCGAAAAAAAGAACTTTGCGGTCGTCGATGCCGCGATGAACGACCTGGCGCGGCCGGCGCTTTACGATGCCTATCACGAGATCGTGAAAGTCGGCGCTGGCGGCACGGCGACGGAAACCCGCCACTACGAAATCGTCGGCCCGATCTGCGAATCCGGCGACTTCCTCGGCCATGACCGCGCACTCGACCTCGCCCCTGGTGACCTGCTCGCGATATTGTCGGCCGGCGCCTACGGCATGGCGATGGCCTCCAACTACAACACCCGGCCGCGCGCCGCCGAAGTGATGGTCGATGGTGCCGCCATGCACCTGATCCGCCGCCGCGAAACCGTGGCGGAACTTTTCGCGAGCGAAACCCTCCTCCCTTGATGCGCACATTTCTCCTGCTGCTCTCGCTGGCGCTGCTCGCCGCGTGCGGCCAGCAGGAAACGCCGAAGAAGGCCGGCCCACCACCGGCCCTGATCACCGTCACCCAGGCAATGCAGGGCGAATTCGAGGTGATCGAGGAAACGCTCGGCACGCTGGAGGTACTCGCCGACCCGAAGATCGGTGCGGAAGTCGCCGGCCGCGTCGTGCAGGTCCTGGCCCGTACCGGCAAGGCGGTGAAGGCGGGTGAGGTCATGGCCGTCATCGATGCGGGCGATGTCGCTTTGCGGCACAGTGCCGATGCCGCCGAAGTGCGCCGCCTCGAAGCCCTCGTCGCTCAACAGGACAAGCTTGTGGCACGCCAGCAGGCGCTGGTGGCGCAGGGTTTTCTCTCGGAAAACGCCGGCGACGACGTAACAGCGCAGCGCGCCGCACTCATCGCCCAACTCGATGCCGCACGTGCGCGCGCCGCCGGCAGCCGGCGCGACCAGGGCAAGACCCGGGTACGCGCGCCGCTGGACGGCGTCGTCGAGCTGCAAATCGTTGCGCCCGGCGACTACGTGAAGATCGGCGATCCGCTGTTCCAGCTTGTCGCACCGCACAGGCTGCGCGCCCACCTGCCTTTCCCCGAAAGCGCCGCCGAACGCCTCAAGAAAGGCCTGCCCGTGCGCCTGACCTCCCCGACGGCTCCGGGCGTCACCTACACAAGCCACATCCACGACATCCGTCCCCTCGTCGTCGCCGGCAGCCGTTCGCTCGACGTGCTGGTCGACCTCGACAACGATGGCCGGCTGCGCGGCGGCGGCACGGTGAATGCCGCCGTCGTCCTTTCCGCACAGGCGCAGGCCCTGACGGTACCTGAGCAAAGTGTTGTGCTGCGCCCTGTCGGCAAAGTGGTCTATGTCATCGAGGATGACGGCGGGCAAAAGAAGGCCCGGCAGAAGGTCGTCACGACCGGCGCCAAGCGGGGCGGCCGCGTCGAGGTGCTGGAGGGCCTGGCGGGCGGTGAAACGGTGGCGCTGGACGGGGCCGGCTTCCTGACACATGACGCCACCGTGGCGATCAAGGCACCCGCAAAAGTCGGCGCTGGCGGGACGGCACAGGACGCCCGCGCGCCCGCCCGATGACCCTGCCCGAGCTCTCGGTCAGGCGCCACGTCCTCGCGTGGATGCTCAACGCCGTATTGGTACTGTTCGGCGTGATCGCCTTCACGCGCATCGGCATGGACCGGCTGCCCTACATCGAATTCCCGGTCGTCTCGGTCACTGCCGTGCTCAAGGGCGCCAACCCAGAGATCGTCGATGCCAGCGTCACCAACGTCATCGAGAGTGCCGTGAACAGCGTGCCGGGCATCGAGCACATCCAGTCCACCTCCTCGCCCGGCGTCTCGGTGGTGAACATCACCTTCGGCCTCGAAAAGGATGTCGACGTCGCCTTCAGTGAAGTGCAGTCGAAGGTCAACCAGGCGCAACGCCGCCTGCCCAAGGATACCGAGCCACCCATCGTCGGCAAGGTCGAGACCAACGCCTCGCCGATCCTCTGGATGGCGCTGCAGGGCGATCGCACGCAGCAGCAGCTCAACCAGTACGCACTCAACGTCGTCAAGAAGAAGCTGGAAACCATCGACGGCGTGGGCGAGGTGCGGCTCGGCGGCCGGCGCGACCGGACGATCCGCGTCAATCTGCTGCCCGACCGCATGGCGGCCCTCGCGATCACGCCACAGGACATCGACGCCGCTTTCGCCGCCGAACACGTGCAGATGGCCGGCGGCTTCGTCGTCGGCCAGGCCACCGAACACCTCGTCAAGCTCGACCTCGAATTCCACACCCTCGACGGCCTCGCTGAGCTCGTCGTCGCGCGGCGCGAGGGCGTCACGATCCGCCTCAGGGACATCGCCGAACTGGAAGACGGCCTCACCGACAACCGCCAGCTCGCCCGCTTCAACGGCGAGACCACCGTCGGCCTCGGCGTTGTCAAGGTGGCCAATGCCAACACCGTCGCCATCGTCGACCGCATTCAGGAAAAACTGGCGACGGAAATCGAGCCGCAGCTGCCGCCGGGCATGAAGCTCACCATCGTTTCCAACGACGCGGTGTTCATCCTCGAGATCGTCAACTCGCTCAAGGAACACCTGATCGAGGGCACCCTGCTCGCTTCGCTGGTGGTCTGGTTCTTCCTGCGCTCGCTGCGCTCGACGCTGATCATCGCGCTGGCGATCCCGGTCTCGCTGATGGGCGCCGTCGCCGTCATCTACTTCTTCGGCTACACGCTCAACTCGCTGACCATGCTGGCGCTGCTGCTCCTAATCGGCGTGGTGGTGGACGACGCCATCGTCGTGCTCGAGAACATCTTCCGCCACCGCGAGGAGATCGATCCCGAACCGGTATCGGCCGCGATCAACGGCAGTCGCGAGGTGGTGTTCGCCGTCATCGCCGCCACCCTGTCGCTGGTCGCCATTTTCGCGCCGGTGATCTTCCTGTCGGGCATCATCGGCCAGTTCTTCCGCTCCTTCGCCGTCGTCGTCACCTTCGGCGTGCTGGTCTCGCTGCTGGTCTCGCTGACGCTGACGCCGATGCTCTGTGCGCGCTACCTGAAGGTCGAAAAGCAGCACGGTCGCGTCTACCACCTGCTCGACGGCATCCTCGGCGGCATGGACCGCCTCTACGCGCGCCTGCTCGACCGCGCGCTGCACCACCGCTGGGCCGTGGTCGGCCTGACGCTGCTGATCGTCGCCAGCAGCGCCTTCTTCTTCATGAACGTCGGCAAGACCTTCGCGCCGGAGGAGGACGAGGGCCGCTTTCGCATCTCGCTGCGCACGCCGCTGGGTTCCAGCATCGACTACACCGATGCCAAGCTGCGGGAAGTCGAAGCCATCCTGAACCGCTATCCCGAGATCCGCACCGAATTCGTCATCATCGGCCTCGGCAGCGCCGGCCAGGTGAACCAGGGACTGGCCATCGTGCGCATGGTGCCGCGCGACGAGCGGCAGCGCAGCCAGCAGGAGGTCATCGCCGCGATCCGCAAGGAGCTCGCCACCATTCCCGGCGCACGCGCCTTCGCCGCCCCCTTCGCCATCGTCGGCGGGCAGCGCGGCGAACCGCTCCAGTTCGTGCTGGCCGGCGACAACCTCGCCGAAATCGGCCGCCTGTCCGTCGAACTACAGCAGCGCTTTGCCGCATTGCCCGGCATCGGCCGCGTGGACAGCGACGTGCAGCTCGACCTGCCGCAACTGGTGTTCACCCCCGATCGCGCCCGCATCGCCAACGCCAACCTGACCACGGCCGACGTCGCCCTCGCCGTCAACATGCTCACCGGCGGCGTGGATATCGCCAAGTTCAACGACGAGCCTGGCGACGGCCAGCGCTACGACATCCGCGTCAAGGCCAGGGATGGCGCCTTCGCCCAGCCGGCCGACCTCGCGCGCATCTTCATCCGCAGCCGCGACGGGCAAATGGTGCGCCTTGACTCGGTCGCCCGCTTCGAGGAGAAGCTCGGGCCCGCCGTCATCGGCCGCTACGACCTCCAGTACGCCGCCACCTTCTACGCAACACCCGCCATCCCGCTCGGCGAGGCCGTTGACCTGGTGCGTGCGACCGCCGCCGACATCCTGCCGGCCGGCTACCGGATCAAGTTCATCGGTCAGGCCGAGGAATTCGGCAAGACGGTCAAGTACATGGTCTTCACCTTCGCCCTCGCCCTCGTACTGCTCTACATGGTGCTCGCCAGCCAGTTCAACAGCTTCCTGCAGCCGGCCATCGTCATGCTGGCGCAGCCGCTCGCCGTGGTCGGCGGCATCGCCGCGCTGTGGGCCACCGGCCAGACGCTCAACATCTACTCGATGATCGGCCTCACGTTGCTGGTTGGCCTGGTGGCGAAGAATTCCATCCTGCTCGTCGACCTCGCCAACCAGCGGCGGACCCAGGGCATGGTGGTGAATGCCGCGCTGCGCGACGCCTGCCCGACCCGCATGCGACCGGTGCTGATGACCTCGGCGACACTGATTCTCGCCCTCGCCCCCGCCGCCCTCGGCCTCGGGGCCGGCGCCGAAACCCAGCAGCCCCTCGCCATCGCCGTCATCGGTGGCATGATTTCGTCAACGCTGCTGACGCTGGTGGTGGTACCGGCGGTGTATTCGCTGATCGAGGGCTGGCGCGAGGCACGCGCAAAAGTCGGCGCCGGCGGGACGGCAGACTAAAGCACGTAGCGCGACAAATCCTCGCGTTTCGCCAGTTCGGCGAGGCGGGCATCGACATAGGCGGCATTGACGGCGACGGTGCCGCCGGTCGCACCGAACGAAACCTCTTCCAGCAGCTTTTCCATCACCGTGTACAACCGGCGCGCACCGATGTTCTCGGTCTTTTCGTTGACCTCGAAGGCAATTTCCGCCAGCCGCCGGATGCCGTCGGCGGCAAAATCCAGCGTCACGCCTTCGGTGCCGAGCAGCGCCTCGTACTGGCGCGTCAGGCAGGCATCGGTCTGCGTCAGGATGCGCTCGAAATCGTCGACCGACAGCGAGTCGAGTTCGACGCGGATCGGAAAGCGGCCCTGCAACTCGGGAATGAGATCCGACGGCCGGGCGAAATGGAAGGCGCCGCTGGCGATAAAGAGGATGTGGTCGGTCTTGATCATGCCGAACTTGGTCGACACCGTCGTGCCCTCGACCAGCGGCAGCAGGTCGCGCTGCACGCCCTGGCGCGACACGTCGGCGCCCTGCGCCTCGCTGCGCGAGGCGATCTTGTCCATCTCGTCGAGGAAGACGATGCCGTTCTGCTCGACGTTCTTCAACGCCGCAGCCTTCACTTCCTCGTCGTTGATCAGTCGCGCCGCCTCTTCGTCGGCCAGCGCCTTGAGGGCATCGGCGATGCGCATGCGGCGCGACTTCTTCTTGCCGCCGCCCAGGCTTTGGAACATGCCCTGCAATTGCTGGCTGAGGTCCTCCATGCCGGGCGGCGCGAGGATTTCCATGCTGGCGACCGGCGCGGCGATCTCGACGTCGATCTCCTTGTCGTCGAGTTCGCCCTCGCGCAGCTTCTTGCGGAACTTCTGGCGCGTCGCCGATTCTTCCGTCGCCGTCCCGCCGGCACCGACTTCCCCGTAGGTGCGCGCCGGCGGCAGCAGCACGTCGAGGACGCGATCCTCGGCCGCATCGAGCGCGCGGTCGCGCACCTGCTTCATCGCCTGCTCGCGCGCATTCTTGATCGCCGTTTCGGCCAGATCGCGGATGATGGTATCCACGTCGCGGCCGACATAGCCGACCTCGGTGAACTTGGTCGCCTCGACCTTGATGAAGGGCGCGTTGGCCAGGCGCGCGAGACGGCGCGCGATTTCGGTCTTGCCGACGCCGGTCGGGCCGATCATCAGGATGTTTTTCGGCGTGATCTCGGTACGCAGCGGCTCGGCCACCTGGGCACGGCGCCAGCGATTGCGCAGGGCGATGGCGACGGCACGCTTGGCGCGCGCCTGGCCGACGATATGCTTGTCGAGCTCGGAAACGATCTCGGCCGGGGTCATCTGACTGGTCATCGAAGACATGGGGAAATGGCGGCTACGGGGAAGCGCGCATTATTCCACAGGCACGCAGTGCGGCATTCACATCGGACGGCCCCCCGTTGCGTCGGGATGGAGCAGGCTTCCGGCATGGTGTTATGATTAATATACGAAAGTTATAAATCATGCCGCTACCGCCCACCATTCCCGATCACTCCGACTCGAGCGTCGACCTGCAGCGTCGGCTCGATGTGCTGTTGCGTTGGGGCGAATGCCTGCGGCCAACCGGCATGAACGACGGTGCAGAGGAGGAACTGGCCCGTTGCCTGGGTGAGGCGTTGAGCGCCAGCGGTGTGTTCTCGCATGTCGAAATCATGTTGTGCAAGGCGTGTGCTACGCAAAGCTGCGGCAGCGGCAACACGGGCTGGAGCTTCGTCCCCGGCGAATGCGTCGTGCCGATCCGCTGCGGAAAATCGCGCCTGGGCTGCCTGACCGTCGCGCCGGTCACCGACGAGTTCGGGAACGGATGGCTGCAGCTGCTGACGTTGCTGGCCGCAAACTTCGCCCTCGCCCTGACGGCCAGCCTCGCCGCCGCTGACCATGATGACCTGACGGCCCGCAATGCGCTGCTGTCGCACGCCATCGAACAGAATCCGCACGCCGTGGTGATCACCGACCCGCACGGCCAGGTGATCTATTGCAACCCCGCCTTTACCCACATGACCGGCTACGGCTCCAACGAAATCGCGGGAACCACGCCCGCGCTATGGAAGTCGGGCAAGACGCCCGACGAGGTGTATCGCGACATGTGGGCGCATATCGAGCGTGGCGAAACCTGGCAGGGCACGATTCGCAACCGGCGCAAGGACGGCAGCCTGTACTGGGAACGCCAGCAAATTGCGCCGCTGCGCGACGGCCAGGGCACCATCGTGCGCCTGATCGCCATCAAGGAAGACATCACCCACCTGCGCGAAGTCGAAGCGGCGCTGCTGCTGCGCGAGCAGGCGCTCGCCTCGACCAACAACGGCGTGATGATCAGCCGCGCGTCGGCCGACGACCATTCGATCCTCTACGTCAATCGGGCATTCGAACGCATCACCGGCTACCACGCTGGCGAGGCGGTCGGCCGTATCGGCCGCTTCCTGGTGCGCGACGACCTGGCCCAGCCGGGGCTCAACGATATCCGCACCGCCCTGCGCGAAAAACGCCCCGGCCACGCCATCCTGCGCAACTACCGCAAGGACGGCACGATGTTCTGGAACGAGCTGTTCATCGCACCGATCTCGGATGCCAGCGCGGTGGAGATCACCCACTTCGTCAGCGTCATCAACGATGTCAGCGACCGTATCCGCTACCAGGAAGCGATCGAGCACCAGGCCACCCACGACAGCCTGACCGGGCTGGCCAACCGCAGCCTGCTCAACGACCGCATCGCCCAGGCGATCGGCCTGGCCAGGCGCGCCGGGCGCCAGGTCGCCGTCGCGCTGCTCGATCTCGACCACTTCAAGCACATCAACGACGCCTACGGTCACAGCGCCGGCGACCTGCTGCTGCGCGAAATCGCCGCGCGCCTGCGCGCCTGCGTGCGCGAAACGGACACCGTCGCGCGGCTGGGCGGCGACGAATTCGTCGTGGTCCTCACCGACCTGGCGCACAGCGAAGACGCCGAGCGCGTCGCGCACAAGATCATCGACGCCATGGCCGCGCCGATCCGTTACGATGACCGCGAGCTGTTCGTCGGCGCCAGCATCGGCATGGCGCTCTACCCGCGCGACGGCGAACACGGCGAGATCCTGCTGCGCAATGCCGACATCGCCATGTATCGCGTCAAGGAACACGGCCGCAACAGCGTGCGCAGCTTCAGCCCCGAGCTCGCCGACCGCGCGCTCGACCGCGTCGATAAGGAAGGCGCCCTGCGTCGCGCCCTCGAACGCGCGGAATTCCTGCTCCACTACCAGCCCAAAGTGGACATCGTCACGCGCCGCATCATCGGCGCCGAGGCGCTGGTGCGCTGGGAACAGCCGGGCGTCGGCATGACGCACCCGGGCGAATTCATCCCGCTGGCCGAGGAAACCGGGCTGATCCTGCCGATCGGCGCCTGGGTACTGCGCGAAGCCTGCCGCCAGCAGGCAGCCTGGCGCGCGGCGGGCCTGCCGCCGCTGAAGATCGCCATCAACATTTCGGCACGCCAGTTTCGCCAGGAAGACCTGCCCGACCTCGTCGCGCAAACCCTGGCCGATACCGGTGCCGATCCCGCCGGCTTCATTTTCGAGCTGACCGAGAGCATGGTGATGCACGACGTCGACAGCACGCTGATGATCCTGCGCGCACTCAAGGAGCAAGGCATCGCGCTGTCGCTCGACGACTTCGGCACCGGCTATTCGAGCCTGTCCTACCTGCGGCGCTTCCCGATCGACGAGGTCAAGATCGATCGCTCGTTCATCAACGAACTGCACCACAACGAAGACGACGCCGCCATTGCCGCCGCCGTCATCGCCATGGCGCGCAGCCTGGGCCTCGCCGTGGTCGCCGAAGGCGTGGAAATCGATGCCCAGCTCGCCATGCTCGAACGCCTCGGCTGCAAGGAAGTGCAGGGCTACCTGCTCGGCCGGCCGATGAGCGCCGAGGCCTTCGCCCGGCTCGTCATGTCCCAAGACAATGGCCACGCCGCTTGACTACCGCGTGCTGACCGCCCGCGAGCTCGCCACCGAACTGGGGCAGGGAGAGATCATCGCTTCATGCGCGATCGAGGGAGCGACGGTATACGACCTGGAAACGTCCGGGCGCCACCGGCTGCTGGTCGCGCTCGCCGATGGCCACGGCCTGGCCATCGAAGCCCGGCTGCCTGCGGCGCAACGGCGCAAGGCCGACGCCGCCGCCTAGCCACCACCCCCTAGTCAAGCACTTCGATCAGATGGTTCTGGTTGGTGTAAATGCACAGGTCGCCGGCGATCTCCAGCGACTTCTTGACGATCTCGCGTGGCGCCAGTTCGGTATTCTCCAGTAGCGCCCGGGCCGCCGACTGGGCATAGGCGCCACCGCTGCCAATGGCGACGATGCCGAGTTCGGGCTCCAGCACATCGCCGTTGCCGGTGATGATCAGCGAGTTCTCGCGGTCGGCAACAGCGAGCATCGCCTCCAGCCGGCGCAGCATGCGATCGGTGCGCCAGTCCTTGGCGAGTTCGACGGCCGAGCGCAGCAGGTTGCCCTGATGCTTCTCCAGCTTGGCCTCGAAACGCTCGAACAGCGTGAAGGCATCGGCCGTTCCGCCGGCGAAACCGGCGAGGATCTTCTCGTTGTATAGGCGACGAATCTTGCGCGCGCTGGCCTTGACGACGATGTTGCCAAGCGTGACCTGTCCGTCGCCGCCGAGCGCGACGACATGGCCGCGGCGGACGGACAAAATGGTGGTGCCGTGGTATTGCTCCATGATTTAGCTTCTAGCTTCTCGATTGGTGAGGCGGGGATTTTACTTCCCGCCGTCCCATCGCCCTGCCGCAGGCGAACTGACGGCTGCGTTACTTCCGCAAAAAGTCGGTGCTGGCGGGACGACGCCCAAGCCCAACCACGACGAACACTGCCAGTAGCACCCCCACCAGCACCGGTCCGAACGGCTGATCGAACGCCAGTGCCAGCGCAAAGGCCAGGC
>CAYNCH010000041.1:0-9889 GCA_964395815.1 uncultured Methyloversatilis sp. | reverse complement strand
TTTTGAAACACGATGGGGGACACAGCTTACTGCACCGATTGCATCCAAGGAGAACAGTGCTGCCATTTTCGATAAGCCGCTGCTGGCCAGGCCATTTACTCTTCCTGCTGCCGATCACTTTCTCGAAATTTCCTTAAGACCTATATTCATTATCACGCGCCGACCGGCCCCTGCCGCACCGCTACAAGAGCCGCCGAAACCAAAAATGGAAAAAGGCAAGTTCGCCCTCACCGGAACCATGATTATCGGAGGGCAGAAGTTTGCGCATCTGCTGCGAAAATCAGGAAACAAGGCTTTAGTCGCGGAGGAAGGAAAGACCCTTGACGGATATGCCATTAAAGAAATTCGCGATAGCCAAGTGACTCTTGAGCAATATGGCGATACGGAAACTCTTACTCTTCAAACCGCAAAAGGTTCACCCGTACCTCCTGTGCCCCCTACAACCTTAACACCTCCTGCGACTTCAGGGCCCCCCGTAACTTCAGTTCCCCCTCCTGCTGCTGCTCGCAAGAATCCACTCGCCTTCCCGCCTCCTGTCATCAAGAAATGACAACCCATTCGCACTTTTCATTCTTCAAGCTTGCCAAGCGCGCTTTATCGGCCGTAAGCCTTGGTTTTCTAGTATCGGATTCACCATGCGCCTAACTTTATTTTTATCGTCCACAAGCTTCGTTACCATGCTGGTTACGTTTGCTGGCTGTGCAGAAATGGCTACTATCGAACGGTCTGACGCTGATGCGGTTTCAGCAAGCAAGATGGTTTCTGAAAAGACGACAGAACCGGCACCCACTTCTTCTTCTGTAGCGGGTGCTGCCGTCGATAAGTCTGCAGATAAATCGGTTCAAGGTACTCAATCAAGTAGCCATATTTTCCAAGGTTCAGGGCAGTTCCTGAAGAAGCCTGTGAGCAAACCTGCTGCGGCCAGTTCGTCGAATATTTCACTTAATTTCGAAGGTGCCGATGTACGAGACATCGCCAAGACTGTTCTTGCCGAAATTCTCAAGGAAAACTATATCGTCGACCCTAAAGTACAGGGCACGATCAGTCTACGAACGACACGCCCATTACCGCGCGACGCCTTGATGCCGACACTGGAAAGTGTATTGCGAATGAATGGCATCGTAATGATCAAGGAAAATGGTGTTTTCAAGATAATGCCTGCCACGAGCGCAAGAGGTTCTCTATCGCCACAAATGGGAGCGACAGGCGCTGGCTTCAGTATGCAGATTGTCCCCCTCAGTTACATCGGGGCTCGGGAAATGGCGAAGATTCTTGAAAATGTCGCCAGCGATCCAGCCTTGATAAAGGCGGACGAACTACGCAACCTTCTCATCATGGCAGGTACGCAGAACGAAATACGTCATTTGCTCGACACGATCGAGATGTTCGATGTCGACTGGATGAGCGGCATGTCGATCGGACTCTTCATGCTGCAGAGCGCTAGCGTAAAAGATATCGATCAAGACTTAAAAAAGATGTTTGGCGAGCAGGGAGATCCATTTGCCGGTGTTGTGCGCTTTATTCCCATAGAGCGTCTGAATGGATTCGTCATCATAACGACTCAGCCCAAATATCTAGAGCAAGCAAAGTTTTGGCTTGAGAGGCTCGACCGTATTGGTGAAACCGGTGGAAGTCGTCTCTTTGTCTATCAAGTTCAAAACAGCAAAGCTGAGCATCTCGCGGAATTATTGAATCAAATGTTTAGCGGACAAAGCGGTACTACTGGTCGAGCGACTTCGGCGCCCAGTGTAGCACCCGGTCTCACGGGGGCCGTGATCGGAGCAGGGGTAACTTCACGGTTATCTAACAATCCTGCTTCAAGCCAGACGCAAAGACTCGGGTCCGCCACTAGCACTGGGACATCAACGGCAACCCCAACTGCTAAAACCCAGCAAGCGGCCGTGGTCGGTTCCACCCTTACCATCGCGGATGAAAAAGGTGGTGTAGCTGAGCAGGTCCGTGTCGTCGCTGACCCGAAGAACAATGCGTTATTGATTCTTGCCAATGCCGCAGGGTACGAGAAAATCGAGGCAGCTTTAAAGAAGCTGGATGCAGCTCCCCGTCAAGTGCTGATCGAAGTAATGATCGCAGAAGTTACGCTGAAAGATGAACTTTCCTATGGCATCGAGTGGTTATTCACCAATGGCCCCCGACGTTCGGGCAAGCTCGATATAGGCAGCGAAGGTCTGAATACTATCGTTCCTGGTTTTTCGTATGCCATTACATCAGCGACCGGAGATACGATAAAGTCTGTCCTCAATATGCTGGCGAGTGACAACAAGTTGAATATTCTTTCTTCGCCACACATCATGGTCGCCGATAATCAGACCGCGAAGATCCAGGTTGGCGACAGCGTTCCTACCGCCGGGCCACAGACGGTTTCGGGTACGGGAGTGGTGATTTCATCCGTGCAATACCTCGACACGGGCGTGATTCTGGCTGTTACGCCACGTATCAATGCGGGCGGTTTGGTCAATCTCGATATCGTCCAGGAAGTCAGCACTGCCTCAGCCACTACCACTTCCGGACTCAACTCACCTACCATTAGCCGGCGCTCTGCACAGACTGCCCTGTCCGTGCAGTCTGGCGAAACGATTGTGATGGGCGGACTGATTTCGGAGCGCAGTATGAGTGATAGTACGGGCCTGCCCGTCTTGTCGAGCATCCCGGTTCTAGGCGGCCTATTCGGAAGGCAATCGAAAAATAGCTCTCGTACCGAACTGGTCCTGTTGATTACTCCGCGCGTCGCCAATAATTTCAATCAGGCAAAAACGTTATCCGATGAGTTGCGGCGAAAAATGGGGGATGTCAAAGAACTGATCGATTGCGGTGCCAGTAATTCATATGGCTATTCGTCGCGAGGTGGCCTTTGGTGTCTGCAGCCTGGACGTGATGGCACCACCATGGACCAAATGAACCAGACAGAGTCGGCCCAGCAACTTTCTGGCCCACAGCTGGATGGTGAAGCTGTATCAGCAGCCAAATCCTTACCGAATAAGTGATGGTTATCCCGCTGGCGGCCAGTAATTGCCAACGTCGTGTGCTTTGGTGATAACCGTCCCTCCAGCACCGACTTTCAGCGCGACTTGTAGGTCGGCAGACTGAGCTGGTAGCGGATGGCCGCAACGCGCAGCAACAGAACCAGCGCCCCGCCGGCCAGCGCGCTGGCCGTCTCGCTGAATCCGAGTTGCAAACCGCCGATCAGCGTCAATGCGCCGAGCCACGAGGCGGTCGCGTAGAGCGTTCCGGGCCGCATCACCAGCGGCACCTCGTTGACGAGGATGTCGCGCAGCATGCCGCCGAAAACACCGGTGATCACGCCCAGCAGCGAGGCGGGCAGCCAGTGGATGTCGTAGGCCAGGGCAATCTGGCTGCCGACCACGGTGAAGAGCGCGAGCCCGATGGCGTCGGGAATGACGAAGAGGCCGGGGCGGATGCGCACGCGCCGCGCCAGGGCGAAGGTGGCAAAGACGGTCAGCAGGCCGCACACTAGGTAGTTGATATCGCCCAGCCAGAACACGGGGCGGTCGAGCAGGAGGTCGCGCAGCGTGCCGCCGCCAAGGCTGGTGGCCAGCCCGACGGTGATCGCACCGACAAGGTCCATGCGCTTGTCTTCGGTTTCGAGCACGGCCGAAGCCGCATTGACCGCCACCGCCGCCATCGCGGCGGCATAGATCAGGTTGGAAACCGCGCTCACCGCTTCTCTTGACGCGCCCGCTCGATCTGCACACCGACACGCCGGACGCCGCGCGCGATGCCGACCTTGGCGATGGAGACCTTGACCCAGGGCGCGCGAAATTCGTCGAGCAACAGGCCGATGACGTATTCGCCGAGCGTTTCGAGCAGATTGAAATGCCGCGCAGCCAGTTCCGTGCGGATGCGGACGATCACCACCGCGTAGTCGATGGTCTTGGCGATGTCGTCATCCTGTGCCGCCTCGTCGGGTACGCCAAACGTCAGCGACAGATCGAGCGTCTGCGGAGCGGCGCGTTCGCGGTCGTAGATGCCGACATGGGCTTCGACGCGCATATCCTCGATGAAAATGAAGTCCATAGGAGCAACCCGTTAGAATCGCGACCATTCTATGGAATCGCTCGCCCTTTACCTAATCCTCGGCTATCTGATCGGTTCGCTGCCGTTCGCGGTGATCGTCTCGAAGCTGTTCGGGCTCGCCGATCCACGCAGTTTCGGCTCGGGCAATCCCGGCGCCACCAACGTGCTGCGTACCGGCAACAAGGCGGCCGCGATCCTTACCCTGCTCGGCGACGCGGCCAAGGGCTGGCTGGCCATGGCGGTCGTGGCAAAAGTCGGCGCCGACGGGACGGCGACTATGCTGACCGGACTCGCCGCTTTTCTCGGCCACCTGTTTCCGCTGTTCCTCAAGTTCAAGGGCGGCAAGGGCGTCGCCACCGCCATCGGCGTGCTGATCGGCATCGACGGCTGGCTGGCCCTCGGGGCCGCGCTGACTTGGCTGGCGACGGCCGTCGTGACGCGCTACTCCTCGCTTGCCGCGCTGGTCGCCGCCTGCGTGGCGCCCAGCCTGGCGCTGGCCTGGCACGGCATCGGCGCCCTCGCGGTGGTGGTCGGCATCATATGCCTGCTGCTGATCGTGCGGCACACGGCGAACATCGTGCGCCTGATCGAAGGCAGCGAAGGGCGTATCGGCAAGAAAGGCTAGCTCGCCAGCGGCCAGCGCGGTTTCACTGCGAACGCGCCGCGTCCGTCACCGGGAACGGCACCCGCCAGCAGGCGTTGCGCACCGGCGAAGGCGATCATCGCCCCGTTGTCGGTGCACAAGGCCAGTTCCGGATAGCAGACGCGAATGCCCGCGCGTGCCGCGTCGGCATCGAGGCGTTTGCGCAGCCGCCGGTTGGCCCCGACGCCGCCGGCGACGACCAGTGTCTTGCGTTGCCTGTGCCGACAGGCGGCCAGCGCTTTCGCCACCAGCACCTCGGTGGCCGCTTCCTGGAATTCGGCAGCGAGATCGGCCTTGTCCGGATCGCTCAACGGACGCTCGCGCACGGCGGTGAGTACCGCCGTCTTGAGGCCGGAAAAACTGAACATGAAATCACCGCTGTTCAGCATGGGGCGTGGCAGCTTGAAGCGGCCTGGCGTTCCCTGTTCAGCCAGTTTCGCCAAGGCCGGTCCACCGGGGTAGCCGAGCCCGAGCAGTTGGGCGGTCTTGTCGAAGGCTTCGCCGGCTGCGTCGTCGAGCGATTCACCCATCAGTTCGTAGGCGCCCACTCGCTCCACATGCATTATCTGCGTGTGTCCGCCGGAAACGAGTAGGGCGATGAAGGGAAATATCGCCGGCTCCTTCGATAGCAGCGGCGAGAGCAGGTGGCCTTCGAGATGATGGACCGGCAGGGCCGGAATGCCGAGCGCCAGCGCCAGCCCTGCCGCAAAGCTCGCGCCGACGAGCAGTGCGCCTGCCAGCCCGGGCCCGGCCGTATAGGCGACGGCATCGAGCGCATGTTTGTCGATGCCGGCTTCGTGCAATACCTGTGCCATGAGAGGAGCCAGCCGGCGGATGTGGTCGCGCGAGGCGAGTTCGGGGTAGCACTCGTGCATCGCGACTTGCGAGTGGACGGCGTGGGCGAGCAGCCCGTCCTTGCCTGTACGTGCACTGTCATAGAGGGCGACGCCGGTTTCGTCGCAGGAGGATTCGATGCCGAGTACGATCATGGAGCGAAATTTTACTTTGACATCCCTGTGGAAATGACTAGAATGCGCGCCTTTCCGTTACAACCAACCGTTCAGGAAATTCGCATGCCCGGTATTCGCGTCAAGGAAAACGAGCCTTTCGAGGTCGCCATTCGCCGCTTCAAGCGCACCATCGAGAAGGCCGGCACGCTCACCGAACTGCGCTCGCGCGAGTTCTACGAGAAGCCCACCTCCGAGCGCAAGCGCAAGCTGGCCGCTGCGGTGAAGCGCCATCACAAGCGCATCCGCAGCCAGCTGTTGCCGCCGAAGCTCTACTAAGCCGTATTCGTACAAGATCAGCATGACCGCCCCGACCGCAAGGGGGGCGGTTTTTGTGTTTGCGAAGGAGATTCCATGAGCCTCAAGCTGCGCATCACCGACGACATGAAATCCGCCATGAAGGCGAAGGAGACGGCGCGCCTCGGCGCGATCCGCCTGCTGCTGGCGGCGATCAAGCAGCGCGAGGTGGACGAGCGCATCGAACTCGACGACGCTGGCGTGATCGCCGTCATCGAGAAGATGCTCAAGCAACGCAAGGACTCCATCACGCAATACGAGGCGGCCAAGCGCCAGGATCTCGCCGATGCCGAAAAGGCCGAGGTCGAGGTGTTGTCGGCCTACATGCCGCAGGCAATGGGCGCGGACGAGGTCGCCGCCATCGTGGCGAAGGCGATTGCCGATTCCGGCGCCCAGGCACCAGCCGACATGGGCAAGGTGATGGCGCTGGTCAAGCCGCAGATCGCCGGCCGTGCCGACATGGGCGAAGTCTCCAAGCTGGTGAAAGCGAAGCTCGCGGGCCACTGATCACGCACATAATGTTGGCGTGATCCCCGAGTCCTTCATCCAGGAACTGCTTTCCCGCGTCGACATCGTCGATGTGGTCGAGCGTTATGTCACGCTCAAGAAGGCCGGGGCCAACTACCAGGCCTGCTGCCCGTTCCACTCAGAGAAGACGCCGTCCTTCACCGTCAGCCCAGCGAAGCAGTTTTACCACTGCTTCGGCTGTGGCGCGCATGGCAGCGCGATCGGTTTCGTCATGCAGTACAGCGGCCTCGGCTTCGTCGAAGCGGTCGAGGATCTGGCCGGTCACCTGGGCATCCCCGTACCGCATGAAGTGAGCATCCGCTCCCAGGAGCGTGTCCGTCAGCAGCCGCTGACCGAGCGCATGGTGCGCGCCGCACGCTTCTACAAGGACCAGCTCAAGGCCAGCCCGAAAGCCATCGACTACCTCAAGGGCCGCGGCCTGACCGGCGAAATCGCGGCGAAGTACGGCCTCGGCTATGCGCCCGACGACTGGCAGGGCCTGCAGCGCGTGTTTGCGGATGGCGACTATGCCGATCCGGCGGTGGTCGAGTGCGGCCTGGTGATCGAGAACGAGCAGGGCCGGCGCTACGATCGATTTCGCGACCGCATCATGTTTCCCATCCTCGACTCGCGCGGCAACGTCATCGGCTTCGGTGGCCGCGTGCTCGGCCAGGGCGAGCCGAAATACCTCAACTCGCCCGAGACGCCGCTGTTCCAGAAGGGCCACGAGCTCTACGGCCTGCCGCAGGCGCGCAAGGCCATCAACGAAAGTGACACGGTGATTGTCGTCGAGGGTTACATGGACGTCGTCGGCCTCGCCCAGCTGGGCGTCGAAAATGTCGTCGCGACGCTCGGCACGGCCGCCACCGGCGCCAACGTCCAGAAGCTGCTGAAGCTGGCCAGCCGGGTGATTTTCTGCTTCGACCGCGACAGCGCGGGCGACCGGGCCGCCTGGCGTGCCATGGAGGTCAGCCTGGAGTATCTGGTGGACGGCAAGAGCGTGGATATCCTGCAGATGCCGGGCAACCAGGATCCGGACGAGTTCATTCGCGAACACGGCAAGCAGGCCTTTCTCGATGTCGCTGCGACCGCGACGAAGCTGAGCGACTATCTCGTCCGCGAAGTGGTGAATCGCCACCGCATCGACCTGCATGCCGCCGAAGGCCGGGCGGCGCTGGTACAGGCGGCCAAACCGCTGCTGCAGAAAATCGCCGCCCCGGTCCTGCGCGTACAACTGACCAAGGAAATCGCCCGCCGGGCGCAACTGGCGCAGGCCGAGCTGGAAGCCCAATGCGGCCTCAAACCGCTGGCCCGGGTGCGCCGCGGTGCGCCCGCCGGTGCACACTTGCGCACGGCACCCCATGCGATCGAACGCACGCTGCTCGTGACCGTGCTGCGCCGCCCCGAACGCGCCGCCCGCCTGCCGCTCGACCTGATCACTACCGATATTGCCGAGGGTGCGGCCCTGGCCGCCATCGCCGAGGCCGTCGAGCGCGCCGTCCTGCCGACCGGCAATCTCGGCCTGCTGCTCGAACACTTTCGCGGCACGCCCCATGAAGAGATCATCGCCACCCTGGCCGGACAGGTCGACATGGATGCCGCCGATGAAGGCGAGCAGGAAGAGGTCTTCGCCGACGCGATCGAGCATCTGCATGCCCTGGCACTGCGACGGCGCATCGACGCCCTGACGGCCAAGGCACGCACTGGCACCCTGTCCGCCGAGGAACGCCAGACCCTGGCCAGCCTGCTGGCCAGGAAAAGAGCCTGAAAAGGCTTGATATTTCATCTATAATTGCGAGTTTCGCCGCGATTCGAGTCGACTCCATGTCCAAGCCCACCGCCAAGCCGGCCAAGAACAGTTCGAGCACCCGCAAGCCCGCCGCCAAACCGGCCGCGGCCCCCAAGGCAACACCCAAACCCGCCGTCAAACCGGTCGTGAAAGCGACCGCCAAACCGGTGAAAGCAGTCCCCGTCGCCGCCAGCGCAAAACCTGCGGCACGGAAGCCGGCTCCTGTCGAGGCCAAGCCGCCCAAATCCGCTGCATCGGCTGCTGCGCCCACTGCTTCCACTCCGGCTGTCGAGCCTGCCAACCTGCCTCTGCCAGCTGTCGAGCCGGCGATGCGGGTGACGGCCAAGGGCAAGAAGGCGCGAGAAAAACAGGCACTGGCGGCACTCGAACAGGCGAAGCCGACGGTCATCGACCTCGAAGCCCGCCGCTCCCGCCTCAAGAGCCTGATCACGCTGGGCAAGGAGCGCGGCTACCTGACCTATGCCGAGATCAACGACCACCTGCCGGACGACCTGGTCGATGCGGAGCAGATCGAGGCGATCATCAGCACCTTCAACGACATGGGCATCCAGGTCTTCGACCAGGCGCCCGCGCCGGAAGAGATCCTGCTCGCCGAGCAGAGCACCACGACGGTCGATGCCGACGAAGCGGAGGAGGAGGCCGAACAGGCGCTGAACTCGGTGGACTCGGAATTCGGCCGCACGACCGACCCGGTGCGCATGTACATGCGCGAGATGGGCACCGTCGAACTGCTGACGCGCGAAGGCGAGATCGAGATCGCCAAGCGCATCGAGGAAGGCCTCAAGCACATGGTGCTGGCGATTTCCGCCTGCCCGACGACCATCATGGAAATCCTCGAGATGGCCGACAAGGTCGCCAAGGAAGAGATGCGCATCGACGAGCTGGTGGACGGGCTGATCGACCCCAATGCCCCCGACGAGGATATCGAGGCCAAGGCAAACCTCGACGAAGACGAGGACGAGGAATCCGACGAGGACATCGACGACGAGGAAGGCGAAGATGGCGAAACGCGCGTCTCCGCATCCCTCATGAAGCTGCGCGAGGAAGCCCTCGAGCGCTTTACAGTGATCTTCAATCACTACGGCAAGCTGATGCCGGCCCTGACCCGCAAGGGTTCGCAGGACAAGAGCTACCTGCGCATCCAGAAGCAGATCTCGGACGAGCTGATGAACATCCGCTTCACCGCGCGCGCCATCGAGCGCCTGTGCGATTCGGTGCGCGGCATGGTCGAGGCGGTGCGCAACCACGAACGCAAGATCCTGCATCTGTGCGTGGACAAGGCGAAGATGCCGCGTCCGCACTTCATCAAGGTGTTCCCCGGCAACGAGACCAACATGGAATGGCTCAAGCACGAGGTCCAGTCGGGCAAGCCCTACGCCGCCATGCTGATGCGTGCCGCGCCGGCCGTTCTGGAAGAGCAGCAGGCCCTGATCGACCTGCAGGATCGCATCGGCATCCCGCTCAGGGAGCTGAAAGACATCAACAAGAAGATGTCGACCGGCGAAGCCAAGGCGCGTCGCGCCAAGCGCGAGATGACCGAGGCCAACCTGCGTCTGGTGATCTCGATCGCCA
>CAYNCH010000040.1:0-9953 GCA_964395815.1 uncultured Methyloversatilis sp. | reverse complement strand
CGCACGAGGTTCGCGGTTTCCTTGCGCAACTGTCCCTGCGCATCGGAGAGTGCGCGCACCTGCTCGAACAACGTGGCATAGGCGTCGATACGCGACTTCTCGATGCCCTGCACCTGCTGCGCAAAGCTGTCCAGCGTGCTGCGGATCGGTGCCACGAGTTCGCCGATCGCCTGCTGGCGCTTGTCCAGTTCGCCCTGCGCCGAGGCTTGCTGCTTGTCCAGCGCCAGTTGCGCCAGGTCGAGGAAGGCCTGATTGTTGCGCTGCAGTGCTTCGGCCGAGAGGGCGCGAAACGTGTCGGTGAAGGCCCCGCGCACCAGCCACATCAGGATGATGCCGACCAGCAGCCCGGCGACGAACGCGATCAGCAGCTCCATTTCAGGAAAAGTCGGCGCCGGCGGGACGGCGGCTAGTCGTGGAAACGGACATATTCGGCCAGGGCCGCACGCTCGCTGACCAGGCTGTTTTCCGGCGCAGCGGGATCGGCCCGGCCGAGCGCCATGCCGCAGACCAGTTGTTCGTTGTCCGGGATGTCGATCTGTTCGTAGATGACACGATGGAATTGCAGCCAGGCCGCCTGCGGGCAGGTGTCGTAGCCCAGAGCGCGCGCAGCCAGCATCACGTTCTGCATGAAGCCGCCGTAGTCGAGCCAGCTGCCGCGGCCCATGCGCCGGTCGATGGTGAACATCAGGCCGACCGGGGCATCGAAAAACGTGTAGTTGCGCCGGTGCTGGGCTTTCATCCTGTCCTTGTCGCCCTTGGCGATACCAAGCAGGCCATAGAGATCGAAGCCGACCTTGCGCCGGCGCGACAGATAGGGCTCGAAGAATTCGTTCGGGTAATAATCGTATTCGTACTGGTGCTCGTCGTTCCCCGCATCGAAGGCGGCGCACACGGCCGCGACGAGACGGTTCCGCGCCGCGCCGGTCAGCACATGGACATGCCAGGGCTGGGTATTAGTGCCGGATGGTGCGCGGGCCGCGGCGGCGATGATGCGTTCGATCGTGCCGCGCGGCACCGGATCGGGCAGGAAGGCACGGATCGAGCGGCGCGAAGCAATGAGGTCGAGAAAATCGGCAGTCTGTTCCATGGGTGAATCTTGGCTAGAGTCGGTAGTCGATGCGCAGGCGCCCCTGCAGCTTTTTGACCTGCTTGAACGCCTCCTTGAGGACGAGCCGGTCCAGTTCGTTGAGTTTTGCCGGATCGACGCGGTTCGCCAGCCCCATCGGCGTGCCTTCCTGCTGGGCGCGCAGACGCAGGCGCTGGACGAAGAAGAAGGCCTCGATGATCGCCTCGACATCGTCGCTGCCGATCTTGTTCAACCGGGCAGCGGCGCGCAGACGCTCCGGTGTGCTGGTCTCGTCGATGCCGTTGGCCAGCGCGAGGATGCGCGCGGCATCGACGAACATGCGCACGCCGTTGGCCTTCAGGTCGAGGGTGCGCGGAAACTTGTCGTTCTTGTCGAAGGCGAAGCTGCGTATCATGCCGAGCGGCGGACGCGAACGTAATGCATCCTCGGCCATGAAGCGCAGGAACAGGGTCGCCTCGGGAATGTGCCGGCGCAGCCAGGCACGCAACTCTTCAGCAAGATCTTCTGCACCATAGATCGGCCGGAAATCGAAGTAGATGGTCGAATTGAGCAGGGCCTGTGGGGTGGTCGAGCGCAGCCAGCTGCCGAAACGGCCGTGCCACTCGTCGAGCGTCAGGCACAGCTCGGGATTCGACGCCATGACATTGCCCTTGCAGAGGGTAAAACCGCAGGCATCAAGGCGCTGGTTCACCTCGGCGGCGAAGGGCAGGAAGGCCTGGCGCGTGGCCTCGGCATCGGCGGCCGGCGCCGCGAAGACCAGCCCGTTGTCCTGATCGGTCGATAAAGTCTGCTCGTAGCGGCCCTCGGAGCCGAAAGCCAGCCAGCACCAGGGCAGTTTGGGCAGATCGAACTCGGCGGCCGTCAACTCGATCACGCGGACGGTCAGGTGATCGTTGAGCGTCGAGATCATCTGGGTCAGCGATTCGGCGGCGCCGCCCTCGGCCAGCGTGCGCTGGGCCAGGCGGCGGATATCCTCGGCCGCCGCGATCAGGCCCTCCATGTCGCGCGCACCGCGAATCGCCCCGGAAATCGCCTTGCCGCCGCCGCTTTGCAGTTCGTAGATATCCTCCTGCGAGACGATGCCGACCAGTTTCTCGGTCGCATCGACGACGATCACGTGGTGCACGCCATGACGTGCCATGACCAGCGCGGCCTGGTAGATGGTGGAACGCCAGTTGAGCATCAGCAGGCCGGTGCCGCTCATCACGGACATCACCATCTGGTCGAGATCGCAGGACTTGGCCGCGACGCGGTGCAGCAGGTCGCGCAGGGTGAAGATGCCGATCGGCTTGCCGCTTTCCGGTTCGACGACGATCATGGAGCCGATACGGTGTTCGGACATGAGTTGTACCGCTTCGCGCAAGGAGGTTTCCGGGGGGACGGTGATCGGCTTGCGCTTGACCATCGCGGCCAGCGGGCTGTGCAGGGTGGGACGTGAGCTCATGGGGATCGGTGAATCAGTATTTGACGCGGGCGTAGTAGGTTTTCTCGGCGGCGGCGCGCGCCTGACCGAGTGTGCGGATGCCCATGTCGGCCAGCAGCGGCAACATGCGCAGGAAAACATCGGCGGTAACGATCGCATCGCCGAGCGCGGTATGCCGGCCGATGATGGTGATGCCCAGCCGCTCGGCGATCGCTTCCAGCTTGTGGGACTCCTGGTTGGGATGGATCACCGCGGAGAGCAGCAGCGTATCGAGCACCGGATGCGTGAAGCGGATGCCCAGTTTTTCTTCTTTCAGTTGCAGGAAGCGCATGTCGAAGGCCGCGTTATGCGCCACCAGGACGGTGCCCTCGCAAAAGGCGTGAAACTGTGGCAACACGGTGGCGAGCGTCGGCTGGCCGCGCACCATCTCCTCGGTAATGCCGTGGATCGGAATGCCTTCCGGCCGCAACGGCCGCTGCGGATCGACGATCTGGTCGATATTCTCGTGGCGCAATAGCCGGCCATTGACGATGCGCACCGCGCCGAACTGGATGATCTCGTCGCCGGCCGAGGGCTCCAGCCCCGTGGTCTCGGTATCGAAGACGGTGTAGATCAGTTCCGAGAGAAGGGTTTCATCCCGTGCATGATCTTCGCCGGCACGATGGAACAGGTCGAAGTCGTAGAACTCCGGGCGGCTTTCGACCTGGATGAGTCCCGGCGCATCGGCATCTTCCTGGGCCGCCGCCAGCGGGATTTCCAGGCGGAAAAACGACTGCTGGATCGCCGAGTCACGCCCGCAGGAAAGATGACTGCCATGACGATCGGTGACATCGCGCAGCGTCAAGGGCAAATCCTCACCCCCTACCGTCATCGGTTCGATCTGCAGGTTGAGCAGGGTTTCGGTGGATACCGCCGTACCTGACCAGCGCAGTTCCAGATAGGCCATGCGGGCCACCCGCGTCAGGCGCAGGCGCACCAGATCGACGGCGAACCCCTCCTCCAGCTTGGTCGCCAGAAAGCTGAAGGCCTGCGTCAGGGAATAGCTATCCACCTTGACCCACAAATCGGCGGCCACCTCGTCGATCTTCACCCGGATGCCGACCCGGCCCTCGATCCGTCGACTCACCGCGGTCACCAGATCGGCCCCCAGCATTTCCTCCAGCGGCCAGCGGCTGACCAACGTCCGGGCATATTCGTGCGCGGACTGGTTGAGGCGCACGGTCAGGATCTGCACTTCGTCCTGGATCGCATCGGCGGCCGCCTCTGCCGCGGGATCAGTGCTGTTGCGCAGGGTGTGCAAACTGCCGCGAATGCCGGCCAGCGCGGCCCGTGTTTCATCCGCCAGCACCTGCACGGTACGATCGCATTGGGCACCGCTTTCGAGCGTACGGGTTATGTTCTCGAGGACCAGGACATAGCCGCCGATCGTGCGCCGCAATTCGCTGCCGGATTCGCTATCGGCGACAGCAATGACCGGGGCCATCTGTACACGAATCAGCTGTCCGGCGCGCGTGGTGGTAATGAAATGGGCGAGCGGCTGGCTGCCTTCGCGTTCGATGCGATGTTGCAGGGTTTCGAGCGAGTGGGCAATCAACGAACGATCGAAGACGCCATAGATCGATCGCCCCAAGCCGATCACCGCGCCTGCCGCATGCGCATCCGGCACCAATGCCCGGGCCTGCAGACGAGCCCGATTGTTGTAAAGCAGGATGCGGCCATCGAGATTGCACACCACGATCGGCAGGGGAAGATCGGCGACCAGCGCGGCCAGGCGGTTGCGTTCCGTCTCGAGCGTGGCGCGGGACTGGCGGATTTGTGCCTCGACATCCTGCCGCGCGGCATCGCGCTGGTCGGCAAGACCGCCGAGGGCGGCCGCCAGTGCATTCATTTCGGCACCGCCGTCGACAACCGGACGATAGGCCGGATTGGGGCCGCTCATGACCTTGGCCGACTCGACGAGGCGCAAGGCTTCCCCCGGATAGAGGCGCCACAGGAAACGCGCCAAAGTGCCGCCGACAAAACCGCCGGCGAGCAGCACGAACACGACCAGGGCCGCGTGTGGCTCGATGGCGGCAAGGAGTGCCGGACGGGATTCCGCTGCTGTCTCCGACCAGATGAGCAGGCCTGACAGCAGCAGCGGTGCAGCCATCAGCAACCAGGTTGCAACGATGAACAACACCAGCCTCGCCTTCATGAACTTCTCCCCATCTCCGCTACAGCGGAGGTCCAACCGTCTGCCGACAGCTTGTATTTATGGATTCTGATGACGGTGGTGCCGGCAACCGGATTCGAACTGGTGACCTACCGCTTACAAGGCGGTTGCTCTACCAACTGAGCTATGCCGGCACGTGCGGCGATTATAGCCGAGCGCCTGCAGCCTTCCCTTACAATGAAGCATTCCGGTTTCATGGCCTTTTTCATGCCGCCCGCCTCCACCGCCCAGGATCCCGCACTGCGCCTGCTCGTGGTTTGCAGTTCGCCGGCCATTGCCGATCGTCTGGCAGAAGGATGGCAGGATGAAAGCGTCAGACCGGCGCTCCATGTCGTGCCCGGGGCGGCCCAGTTGCGGGCCCTGTTGCGCGAGCAGCGTTGGGATGCGGTGCTGCACTGCCTTCATCACGCCACCTGCAGCCCGGCGACGACCCTGAAAACCCTGCATGACCGTCAACTCGATACGCCTTTGATCATCGTTGCCGAGCCGACCGACCAGCGCGCGGCAATGAAGGCGTTGCATGCCGGCGCCTGCGATATCGTGTTCTTCGACCGGCTCGGCCGGCTTGCCTCGGTAGTGGCGCGCGAGGTGCGCGAAGCCGCTCATCGTGCCGACCATCGTGCCGCACTCGAGATGCTGCACGACAGCGAGGCGCGCTTCCGTGCCCTGGCGTCAAACCTGCCGGGACTGGTCTTCAATCTGCAGCGCGATGTCGCCGGCAACTACCGTTTCCTTTATGCCAGCGAAGGTGCGGTACGCCTGCTCGGCCTCAAGCAGCACGAACTGCGCGGGACCGCACAGCGATTTTTCGATGTCCTGCTCGTTGAAGATTGCAAGCGACTGCTTGAAGCGCTTGAAGAGTCGGCCCACTCCGGCAATGCGCTGGTCTGGGAAGGACGTCTCAAAAATGGTGAGCGCTGGATCGACATGCGCTCGCTCCCCCACAGGAATGACGAAGGTACGGTGCTGTGGACCGGCATCGCCACCGACATCTCGCGCACCAAGGGAACCGAGGCCGCCCTGCGCGAGTCACGCGCCCAGCTGGCGGCCTTGTCCTTTCACCTTGAAGCCGCGAAGGAAGAGGAGCGCGAACGCATCGCCCGCGATATCCACGACGAACTGGGCAGCATCCTGGTACGCCTGAAGATCGAGGCGGCCCTGCTCGCCAGCAAGCTCGCTCCCGACCTCAGCGCCAAGGCACGCTCAATCGAAAACCTCCTCGACCAGGCGATGAGCACCGCGAGCCGCGTCGCCCGCCAGTTGCGGCCTGGCATCCTCAAGGAGTTCGGCCTGGCCGCCGCGATCGAATGCCAGGCCGACGACTTCGCGCACAGTACCGGTATCACCTGCAAGGCGCAATGCGACGATAACATCGAATTGGACAGCGATACCTCGCTGGCCCTGTTCCGTATCGTGCAGGAGGCGCTAACCAACGTGGCGAAACATGCCCACGCCTCGCTCGTCGTCGTGCGCCTGCGTCATGAAAACGGTAACATCGCGCTCGAAATTCGCGACAATGGTCGCGGCGTATCCGAACATGACATGGACAAGCCCAGGTCGTTCGGTCTGCGCGGCATCCGCGAGCGCGTGCAAAGCCTCAATGGCGGCTTCCATATCGCGACGGCGGAACAGGGCGGCACCCTGCTCGTCCTGCGAGTGCCCGCGCGCCGCGGCGAGGAAGCCGCGAGCCCCGAACCGGAAGAAGCCATCCAGCAGGATCTGTTCTGATATGTCCGAAAAAATTCGCGTCCTCATCGCCGATGACCATGCCATCGTCCGCCAGGGCTTCAAGCAGATCTTCTCCGAAACCGAGGATCTGGTGGTCGCCGGCGAAGCCGATGATGGTGTCGATGCGCTGCAACTGGCCCGCCAGAACGAATGGGATGTCTTCCTGCTGGATATCTCGATGCCCAACCGCAACGGCATCGATACGCTGAAGCAGCTCAAGCGCGAGTTTCCGCGCCTGCCCGTGCTGATCCTCAGCATGCACCCCGAAGAGCAATACGCGCTGCGTGCGCTGAAGGCCGGCGCGTCGGGTTACCTGACGAAGCAGAGCGCCCCCGACCAGTTGGTGACGGCGATCCGCCAGGTCGCCCGCGGCAAGAAATACGTCAGCCCTGGCGTTGCGCAGCAACTGGTCGAGGCGATTGCCGACGACACCGAAAAACTGCCGCACGAGCGGATCACCGACCGCGAATATCAGGTGCTGGTGCTGATCGCCAAAGGCAAACCGCTGACGCAAATCGCCGAGGAACTCAATCTCGGTGTCGCCACGGTCAGCACTTACCGCGCCCGGCTTCTCGAGAAGATGGGCCTGAAGAGCACCGCGGAACTGATTCATTACGGCCTGCGCCACGGCCTGGTCGATTAAGCCACTCCCAAAACATCATGAATCCATCGGAAATTGCGCGCGAAACTCTCAAGCGCCTGGCTCTGCAGCGTACGCCACCGACACCCGACAATTACCGTACGCTCTACCACGAGATTGCCGGCACCGCCGCCACCGAGGCATTCCCGGACAAGTCCCTCAAAACCCTGGCCGCGGGATTGCCGCGCGGCACCCCGGAGCAATTGCGCTTCGCCCGTCAGTTCGAGACGGCGATCGGCGACAAGAACTGGAGCAGTCTCAAGGCCGCGCTCGCTGAACTGTTGAACCGGACGGCTGGCGAGCCGCCCAACTGGTCGGCCCTGATCCGCGAACTGCTGATGCGCATGGAGACGCGCCAGGCCGAGCTGACCCCGGCGCGCAAGCGCGAGGCACTCGACCATGTGCTCGGTTCGTCGCCCGCGCCCGACCTGCTCTACACGCGCCTGCAGGGCTTGCTGAAAAACTGGTCGCAGA
This sequence comes from uncultured Methyloversatilis sp., assembly GCA_964395815.1. GTDB lineage: Bacteria > Pseudomonadota > Gammaproteobacteria > Burkholderiales > Rhodocyclaceae > Sulfuricystis. The sequence goes on along the minus strand of CAYNCH010000040.1, from coordinate 2,389 downwards.
CCGCTGCCCTTGAAAATGCCACGGCGGAGGATGCGAACGAGCCAGGCACCGTCTCGCCAGCGCCGACTTTTGCGCGCGTCGAGGCACTGGCCTCCGCTACGGCTTCCTCCGCGGGCCGGGAAACAACCAGCGAACTGCTCGACCTGCTGGCGCAGCTGCTGGAAAATGCCATAGGCATCCTGCTGACCGACAATGACGAGCTTGCCACGCAGGCAAGCCATTTAGCCATGGCTGCGCGTAAAGCTCGGGCTAGCGAGGAAATCGCCGCCTTCGTGGCCGACATGAAGCGTTTCAGCTATCGGCTGCATTTCGTCGCCGAGGACCAGAGCGAACTGCGCACCGGTCTGCTCCATCTGCTGCGCCTCGTCATCGACAACATCAACGAACTGGTACTTGACGACCAGTGGTTGCAGGGCCAGATCGCCAGCGTCCTCGAACTGGTCAGCCAGCCGCTCAATTTGCGTCGGCTCGACGATGTCGAGCGACGCATGAAGGATGTCATCGTCAAACAGAGCTCGCTGAAGAAAAGCCTGCTCGATGCACGCGACCAGATCAAGCAGATGCTGGCCACCTTCGTCGACCGACTGGCCGACTTTTCGGAGTCGACCAGCGACTACCACGACAAGATCGAGCATTGCGCAAACCGGATCAGCCAGGCGAACGACATTTCCGAGCTGACCGAAGTGCTGGACGAGGTGATGCGCGAGACGCGCACCATTCAGTTGAACGCCCAGCGTTCGCGCGACGAACTGAGCCTGATGCGCAGCAAGGTCAGTGCCGCAGAACGCGAGGTGGAGCGGTTGCAGGATGAACTGGCGAATGCCAGCCAGATGGTGCGCCACGACGCGCTGACAGGCGTGCTGAACCGCAAGGGCATGGACGAGGCGCTCGAATCGGAGGTGGCACGGGCGAAAAGACAAAAGGGGCATCTGTGCCTCGCCCTGCTCGACATCGACAACTTCAAGAAGCTCAACGACAGCTTCGGCCATGCGGCGGGCGATGCGGCGCTGGTGCACCTGGCCAAGGTCGTGCAGGCGACCATCCGGCCGGAAGATACGCTGGCCCGCTATGGCGGAGAAGAATTCGTCGTCATCCTGCCCGACACGCCATTGGAGAACGCCGTCACCGCCATGGTGCGCGTACAGCGCGAACTGACGAAACACTTCTTCCTGCACGACAACGAAAAACTGCTCATCACTTTCAGCTGCGGGGTTGCGGAAGTCGGTGCTGACGAGACGGCGAAGCAGGCCCTCGAACGTGCCGACGGAGCGATGTACCTCGCCAAGCGCGCCGGCAAGAACCGCGTCATGGCGGCATAAAGGAATGCACATGAAAACCGTCTTCATCACTGGCGGCGCCGGCTTCATCGGCTCGGCGCTGATCCGCCTGCTGGTCGCCGAAAGCGACTGGCGCATCGTCAATATCGACAAGCTCACCTACGCCGGCAACCTCGCCTCGCTCGGCCAGGCGGGCAGCGACCCTCACCATGTCTTCAGTCGAACCGACATCTGCGACCGAACCGCACTCGATGCACTGTTCACGCAACATCGCCCTGACGGGGTTATCCATCTGGCCGCCGAGTCGCATGTCGATCGCTCCATTCACGGCCCCGGCGACTTCATCCACACCAATATCACCGGCACCTACACTTTGCTGGAGGCGGCGCGGGGTTACTGGGCCGGGCTCGATGACAGCGCCAAGAGCAACTTTCGCTTCCACCACGTATCGACCGACGAGGTGTTCGGCAGCCTGGGGCCGACCGGCATGTTCACCGAGGAAACGGCCTACGACCCGCGCTCGCCCTACTCATCCTCAAAAGCGGCCTCCGACCATCTGGTGCGCGCCTGGCAACATACCTACGGCCTGCCGACGCTGATCACCAACTGTTCGAACAACTACGGGCCCTGCCAGTTCCCCGAAAAACTGATCCCGCTGATGATCCTCAATGCCCTCGCCGGCAAACCGCTGCCGATTTATGGCAAAGGCGACAACGTGCGCGACTGGTTGCATGTCGACGATCATGCACGCGCCCTCCGGCTCGTCTTCGAGCGGGGCCTGCCGGGTGCGACGTACTGCATCGGCGGGCACAACGAGAAAACCAATCTCGAAGTCGTCGATGTGCTGTGTGCCCATCTCGACCGCCTGCGCCCGCGAACCGATGGCCGCCGATATGCCGACCTCAAGACTTATGTCGCCGACCGGCCCGGCCACGACAAGCGCTACGCCATCGACGCCGGCAGGATCGAACGCGAACTCGGCTGGCGCCCGCAGGAAACCTTCGAGAGCGGCATCGAAAAGACCGTCCGCTGGTATCTGGACAACCCGGAGTGGGTCGCCCATGTACAAAGCGGTGCGTATCGCCAGTGGATGGACAAGAACTATGGAGCAC
>CAYNCH010000039.1:0-9972 GCA_964395815.1 uncultured Methyloversatilis sp. | reverse complement strand
CCTCGACGACCAGCGGCGCGGTGGCGAAGCCGAACTCGTCGGCGCCGAGCAGCGCACCGATGACGACGTCGCGACCGGTCTTGATCTGGCCGTCGACCTGCAGGCGCACGCGCCCGCGCAGACGGTTCAGCACCAGGGTCTGCTGGGTCTCGGCCAGCCCGAGCTCCCACGGCGAGCCGGCGTGCTTGATCGAGCTCCACGGGCTTGCGCCGGTGCCGCCGTCATGGCCGGCGACGACGATGTGGTCGGCCTTGGCCTTGGCCACGCCCGCCGCCACCGTGCCGATGCCGATCTCGGACACCAGCTTGACCGAGATGCTGGCCACCGGGTTGGTGTTCTTGAGGTCGTGGATGAGCTGCGCGAGGTCCTCGATGGAGTAGATGTCGTGGTGCGGCGGCGGCGAGATGAGGCCGACGCCGGGCACCGAGAAGCGCAGCTTGGCGATGTACTCTGAAACCTTGTGGCCGGGCAGCTGGCCGCCCTCGCCGGGCTTGGCGCCCTGCGCCATCTTGATCTGGATCTGGTCGGCGCTGGCCAGGTACTCGGTGGTGACGCCGAAGCGGCCCGACGCCACCTGCTTGATCTTGCTGCGCAGGCTGTCGCCTTCGCGCATCTCGTAGTCGGCGGCGATCACCTTGGCGCCGATGACCTCGCTGACCTTGGTGCCGGCGGCGATGGGGATGCCCTTCAGTTCGTTGCGGTAGCGCGCCGGGTCTTCACCGCCCTCGCCGGTGTTGCTCTTGCCGCCGATGCGGTTCATGGCAATGGCCAGCGTGGTGTGCGCCTCGGTGCTGATCGAGCCCAGGCTCATCGCGCCGGTGGCGAAGCGCTTGACGATCTCGCTCGCCGGCTCGACCTCGTCGAGCGGCACCGGCGCACCGGCCGGCAGCAGATCGAACAGGCCGCGCAGCGTCATGTGGCGCTTGCTCTGGTCGTTGATGATCGTGGCGTATTCCTTGTAGGTCTCGAACTTGCCCGAGCGCGTCGAGTGCTGCAGCTTGGCGATCGCATCGGGCGTCCACATGTGCTCCTCGCCGCGCATCCGGAACGCATACTCGCCGCCGCAGTCGAGCGCGTTCGCGAGCACCGGATCGTTGCCGAAGGCCGCGGCATGGGTATTGAGGGCTTCGAGCGCGACCTCCTTGAGGCCGATACCCTCGATGCGGGTCGGCGTGCCGGTGAAGTAGCGTCCGACGAACTCGGACGACAGGCCCACCGCCTCGAAGATCTGCGCACCGCAATAGGACTGGTAGGTGGAGATGCCCATCTTCGACATCACCTTCATGAGGCCCTTGCCGATCGCCTTGATGAAGCGTTTCTGGCAATCGTAGGCGGACGGCTTGCCCGGCAGGGTCGGCGCAATCGCGGCGATGCTCTCGAAAACCAGCCAGGGATGAATCGCCTCGGCACCGTAGCCTGCCAGCATCGCACAGTGATGGGTCTCGCGCGCATCTCCGGTTTCGATAACCAGGCCGCAGTTGGTCCGCTGTCCGGCACGCACGAGATGCTGGTGCACGGCAGAGCAGGCGAGCAATGAAGGAATCGGTGCACGCTTTGCATCGACGGCACGATCGGACAGCACGATGACGGAATACCCCTCGCCCACGGCACGCTCGGCCTGGATGCAGACCTGGTAGAGCGCCTCGCTCATGCCTGCGGTACCGGCGGCGGCCGGCGTGGTGATGTCGATGACCCGGGTCCGGAATGTTCCTTTGGTCAGCTTGTCGATCTGCTTGAGCTTGGCCATGTCGGCCGGCGTCAGGATCGGTTGATGTACTTCCAGGCGCGGCGTCGGTTCGGTTTCATGTACGCCGAGCAGGTTCGGGTTCGGGCTGACCAGCGAGATCAGCGACATGACGATCTCCTCGCGGATCGGGTCGATCGGCGGGTTCGTCACCTGGGCAAACAGCTGCTTGAAATAGTGGAACAGCGGCTTGTTCTTGCTCGACAGCACCGGCAGCGGACTGTCATTGCCCATCGAGCCGGTCGCCTCCTCACCGTTGATGGCCATCGGCTCGATGATGAACTTGAAGTCCTCCTGCGTGTATCCGAAGGCCTGCTGCAGATCGAGCAGCGGAGCGGCAAGCTTCTCGCGCGCCTTGACTTCCGGCATGTCATCCACGTAGTAGCGCGACTTCTCGATCCACTGGCGGTAGGGTTTGGCGGATGCCAGTTGCTGCTTGACCTCGTCGTCACCGACGATGCGCCCTTGCTCGAGGTCGATCAGCAGCATCTTGCCGGGCTGCAGCCGCCACTTTTTCACGATGCGTTCCTGTTCGATCGGCAACACACCGGATTCCGACGCCATCACAACGAGGTCATCGTCGGTCACCAGATAACGTGCCGGCCGCAAGCCATTACGGTCAAGTGTCGCACCGATCTGGCGGCCGTCCGTGAAGGCCACTGCGGCGGGACCGTCCCAAGGCTCCATCAGGGCCATGTGGTATTCGTAGAAGGCGCGCCGCTCCTCGTCCATCAGCGGATTGCCGGCCCACGCTTCGGGGATCAGCATCATCATCGCATGGGCCAGGCTGTAGCCGCCCATCACGAGGAGTTCAAGCGCATTGTCGAAACTGGCGGAATCGGACTGGCCGTCGTAGATCAGCGGCCAGATCTTCTGCAGGTCCTCACCGAACAGCGGCGATGAAATGCCGTGTTCGCGCGCACGGATCCAGTTGACGTTTCCGCGCAGGGTGTTGATCTCGCCGTTGTGGGCGATCATGCGGAACGGGTGCGCCAGATCCCAGGTCGGGAAAGTGTTGGTCGAGAAGCGCTGATGGACGAGAGCGAGCGCGGAAACCAGACGCGCGTCGCGCAGGTCGAGGAAGTACTCACCGACCTGGTCGGCCAGCAACATGCCCTTATAGACGATGGTGCGTGCCGAAAGGGACGGCACATAGAACATCTTGACGTCGGGAAGTTTGAGGGCCTGCACGCGGTGGCCGGCTTCCTTGCGGATGATGTAGAGCTTGCGCTCCAGGGTCCCGGTATCCAAAACACCTTCGCCGCCACCGATGAACACCTGACGGATGACCGGCTCAAGATCCTTGGCGGCCTGGGCCAGGCCATGATTATCCACCGGAACATCGCGCCAACCGAGCAACACCTGACCCTCGTAGCGGATGGTGCGCTCGATCGCCGCCTCGCAGGCACGGCGGCTCTCGATGTTGCGTGGCAGAAAAACCATGCCGACACCGTACTCGCCGGCCGGCGGCAGGGCGACGCCCTGGCGCGCCATTTCCTCGCGCAGGAAGGCATCGGGAACCTGAATCAGGATGCCGGCACCGTCGCCAAGCAACGGATCGTATCCGGTGGCGCCGCGATGTTCGAGGTTCTTGAGGATTTGCAAGCCCTGCGCGACGATCGCGTGGCTTTTTTGATTCTTGATATGGGCGACGAAGCCGACGCCGCAGGCGTCATGCTCATGTGCGGGATCGTAGAGACCCTCGCGGCGGGATTGATCCATCGTGCGGTTCCTGGAAGTACGGCCGTGAAAAAAGACGGGGCCCAAAGCCCCAGCCTAGCTAAACGACAGGCGAACCGCAAAATATACCGGTATTCAGATCCCGGCTCAATACCTCAAGGCCTGGCCGGCGGGTTTTCACCCGCCGTTGCCCCGCCCCCATGGCCTCTTAAAAGACTCCCTGTTGCGTCATCGCATCGGCCACCTTGACGAAACCGGCGATGTTCGCACCCGACACATAGTTGACGAAACCGTTTTGCTCTCCATAGCGCACGCAGTTGGCGTGAATGTCGCGCATGATGACATGGAGGCGATCATCGACTTCCTCACGCTCCCAAGGCAGACGCATGGCGTTCTGGGTCATTTCCAGGCCGGATGTTGCGACGCCTCCGGCATTTGATGCCTTACCCGGTGCGTAGAGGATTTTTGCCGCGAGAAAAACATCGACGGCTTCAAGCGTCGACGGCATGTTGGCGCCCTCGGCAACACATTTGACGCCATTTTTCACCAGTTCGCGCGCATCATCGCCATCCAGTTCGTTCTGAGTCGCGCAGGGCAAGGCAATGTCAACCGGGACACTCCAGGGGCGCTTGCCTGCCACGTACTTGAGACCGAGTCGCTCGGCGTATTCGGAAACGCGTCCGTAATGGTTGTTCTTGATATCCATCAGGATCTCGAGCTTCTCGCGCGTAAAACCTGACTCGTCGATCACCGTCCCCTGCGAGTCGGAACAGGTCACCACCTTGCCACCCAGTTCGAGGATTTTATCGATCGCGTACTGGGCAACGTTGCCTGAACCGGAAACCGAGACCCGCATACCGTCGAAAGACATGTCCTTGCGTGCCAGCATGTCCTGCACGAAATACACCAGGCCATAACCGGTGGCTTCAGGACGAATAAGGCTGCCGCCGAAGGTCAGCCCCTTGCCGGTGAATACGCATGCTGCATTGTTTGATAGCTTCTTCATCATGCCAGCCATGAAGCCGACTTCACGACCGCCGACACCGATATCACCCGCCGGCACATCGGTATCCGGCCCAAGGTGGCGGTAAAGCTCGATCATCAGCGCCTGGCAGAAGCGCATCACCTCATTGCGGCTCTTGCCTTTCGGGTCGAAATCGGACCCCCCTTTGCCGCCCCCCATCGGTAACGTCGTCAGTGCGTTCTTGAAGGTCTGCTCGAAGGCAAGGAACTTGAGGATGGAAAGATTCACCGAAGGATGGAAACGCATCCCCCCCTTGTAGGGGCCGATCGTCGAACTATGCTGGATACGAAAAGCACGGTTCACATGACTTTCGCCTTTGTCATCAGTCCAGGCAACACGAAACTGGATCACCCGCTCCGGTTCGACCAGCCGTTCGAGCAAGGCAGCCTCGGCATAGCGCGGATGAGCACCGATGAAATCCCACAGACTCCCCATCACCTCCTGCACTGCCTGGAGAAATTCGGGCTGATTGGGATCCCTCGCCCGGACATAATCCATGAAATCAGACAAATTTTTATATTTCACGATTCACTCACTTTCTTTCAAGATCTTTGCCGACACACGACCGCCCCAATCAAGTGCGCGCACCAAATTTGGGCACTCGAATATACCTACCCATTTAGAACTGCGCAATGTGAATACACGCTTTTTATGCAACAACCGCTATCGCCTGATTTTCTGCATCAGCGTAAAGCGTCGTACCGTGAGGAAGATCGACAACACGTACCAACTGTTCGAATTTTTCTGCACCCCCCACCAGTTCGCTCAGACGATTCGGCCAGCCCAAGATCCTGTTTTCATCCAGGCAATTCCCTGCTCGATCAGGAAACAGGGCGAAATAAAGCATGTCGGCTTCAATCAATTCATTGAGGAAGTGTGTGCCAAGCGAAACATCAGGCACAAGGTTCTCGTTCATGGCGACGATTTCGCACAAGGCGGCGACATTATTGATTTCACTGAAGCTGACCGGCAACCCCAGCCAAGGGTCTCGAGTTCCCCAGCGGCCAGGGCCGAGCAACAAGAGCTTGCTACCTGTGCTGGCCCTATTGATGGCTCCAATCAATCGGGCCACTTCCAATCGGTCATGCAGATTCAAGGCGCCGTAACGACTCTGGACAACATAGATCAATCGGTCGGGATGAATGACGCGACCAGGTCCGATCACCGCCCCGCGAGCATCGAGCAAGTGGGCGACACCTGGTGGCGGCTTGGTACTCGCCGCCTCCTCGATGCTTCGAATCTGCAATGGCCGGCATTGGAGCAAATTGATCCGATAGCTGTTATCCGCACCCACATTGAGCGCAAACTCGATCTCGACGGGGTGTCGGTAGGCTGATTGCAACTGCCCCAAAATCTCTCGCATTTCGGATGCGAAAGGAGTTCCCCCAAGCAGGGGATCAAAGGTCAGAAACACCGGTTTGCCAGGCGCTTCGTTGGTGGTGAACAACCCCAGCGGATAATCCGGCTGGTCACCAAGAAGTTCGGTGAAAGGCCTGCTTATAATGCGGTCGCCCTCCAGATCCAAGGTGTCCATACGTCGCTGTGCGTGGCGGGCGATGTCACCAAAGTTGGTCTCAGGACGCAACTCCGGAACGTTCAGAGCTACCAGTCGTGTGTAGTCATCATCGACTCTATCGACAGCGCGCGTCCCAAGGCCGGCCACCAGCCTCACCACTCCGGCACGCATGTCAATGTGCGGGTTCCAGGGATAGGGATTGATCGACAATCCGACACCTGCCGCATGTGGATGGAAATATTTCCCGCCGACGGTTCCCGAGACGCGCATGATCAATACGGCCATCTGTTCACGTTCTGCCAGCAGGCCACGGCGCTGGCGGTACCGCAAGGCCTGTTCGCCCATACTACTGGCGTAGACCTGACGTACCGCATCGAGTAACGCGGACAAGCGCTTCTGCCAAGGTCCGCGGTTAGCGCAGAAGACACTGTCATACTGGCCAGCAAACGCATTGCCGTAACGATCCTCAAGGAGGGAACTCGAGCGCACGATGAATGGCCACTCACCGAAGTAATCCAGCATTCCCTCAAATTGACGAATGGTCGTTGGCGAGAAGGTACCGACCATGAAACGCTCTCTTACCGTCTCGACTTCGTCCAGAAACAGTGCAGGGTCACGCTGGCGACGTCTCAGCCACCACAGATCGTTGTGTACCAGGAATGTGTCATAAACCTCGGTGCCGACATAGAATGAATCATGCGCCTCGATATGACTGTAGATTTCCGGCACATTTTTGCGCAACACGGCTCGCGCCAGCAACATCCCGACCGCCTTGCCGCCAATCGACCCGCACCCGATCATGCGCGCCCGAACAGCCAGCAGGTCATCCAGTGTCAGGTAGTCATCGATCAACAAGGACATCGCAGCATCGTCCGGAAACAACAGGCGACACAGGCGAGAGAATGTCTCATGTTCAAGGGGATCCGGAAATCCCGTCTGACGCGCCGCAGCAACCGATTTCGCTGCAACAAAATGCTTGTGCCAGTGACTCACGGTCGCACTATCTTCCAGTCCCGGCCACCCAGAATTCGCGAGAATCTCGGAAACCGTGCCGCTGTCCGTGACGGGACGAAAATGATCAGCTTCCTCCCAGGCATGGATCAGATTCATCACCGCTGTGGATCGATGCTGCACCTTGAGCGGTCGTACGAAAAGGCGGTCGCGACAGCGGAACACGTCTAGTAGAAACTGCGTGGTTTCACTGATGACACCGATACCGGCAGACGAATGGAGATTACGGTAGACACCGAAATACGTGACTGTTTCAAGATCGTACAGGCGTGGGCAAGTCAGCTTGAAAAAGTTGCCCATCATGCGATCAGACTGCCATGCCTCGGCGAGGCTGGACAGGCAATCAAATACATACAGCGTGCCAGGTCCGGCGGCCTCGATTACGGTGTGCACATCGTCCACAAACGCATCGAATCCACGCAGTGGATCCAGCATATATGTCTCGACATCCTCCAAGAGGGGAGCATGATCGGCAAACCGGAAATAGATGAGATGACGATTGCCGATACGTGCAGCCTCAGCATAAGGCCTGACCAATGCAAGATATTCGTCAAGAGACTGGACTTGCCAGACAATATTGTCGCCACGGCGTACCCCTGCCAAAACCGCATCCAGACCCGGCAAGCCAGTGGTTGGCATGAACTGCACTCTCATCACATCCTTCGGTAGCGATCTCTGTTCGTTGTACTGTCCCGGTATCCATTCCAGGAATCAGCGGACTACATTTCTCCGATTGCAAAAAGTCGATGGTGCTCCTTGATCGCATAACGGTCTGTCATGCCCGCTATGTAGTCAGCAATGGTGCGGGGCATTCCTTCACGTTCGGCGTATTGCTGGTATTGCGGGGGCAGCAAACGCGGGTCGGCCATGAAAGCGGCAAACAGGTTCTGGATGATGCGACATGCCTTGCCGGTCATCCGAACCACTTGGAAATGACGATAGAGGTTTTCGCGAAGAAACTGTTTCAACTGACCATTTTCCTTTGCCATTTCCGATGAAAATCCGACAAGTATGGGTGCCTGAGCGACATCTTCAGGGGTCTTGATACCCCGCTCGGCAATACGCCTCCCTGTCTCTGCCAGCAGGTCGGTAACTTGGGCATCGATAATTCGCCTGACGGTTTCATGAATCAGACGCCTGCCGGCTATCGTCGGGAACTCATTCTGCGCGTCGATCTTATGTCTTGCGAAAAGACCGATTTCACCGAGCTGATCGATGGTGAGCAGACCTGAGCGCAAGCCGTCGTCGACATCATGATTGTTGTAGGCAATTTCGTCGGCGAGATTACAAATCTGCGCTTCGAGCGATGGACGCCGACCATTCAGAAAGCGCTGTGCAACCGGCCCCAGTTCGCGCGCCCTGGCTGGAGAGCAATGCTTGAGTATTCCCTCGCGCGTCTCGAACATCAGGTTCAGACCATCGAATGCGCCATAACGCTCTTCCAGTCGATCCACGATACGAAGCGATTGGAGGTTATGTTCGAACCCACCGTGATCACTCATGCACTCATTGAGAGCATCCTGGCCGGCATGGCCGAAGGGGGTATGCCCTAGATCATGGGCGAGGGCGATCGCCTCGGTCAGATCATCGTTGAGCGCCAAGGCTCGCGCGATACTGCGCGCGATTTGTGCAACTTCTATGGAATGCGTCAGCCGTGTCCGAAACAAATCACCTTCGTGATTGACGAACACCTGTGTCTTGTATTCCAGACGCCGGAAGGCAGTGGAGTGGATGATGCGATCACGGTCACGCTGGAATTCTCCGCGCGCCTTCGGACGGGGCTCCGGAATGATGCGCCCCAGTGAAACAAATTCCGTAATCGCGTAGCCGGCGTATTCAGTCACTGCAGGCTTCAATCGCTGCACGGATTTCCGTTTGTGGAGCATCCGCCCAAGTGACAGCTTCTCCCAGACGTTTAAGCAATACAAGACGCAAGCGTCCGGCGACCACTTTCTTGTCATGTCCCATCAGATCAAGATAAGTGTCCGATCCCAACGCCGGCCCACGTAGCGGTAATCGTGCTCGCCCGATCAAGCTAAATATCCGCTCCACATCGGCATCAGCCAGCCAGCCGAGCCTGCGCGATAGCTCCGCTGCCATTACGGTACCAGCAGCAACAGCCTCGCCATGCAGCCAGGCCCCATACCCCACCCCGGTCTCGATGGCATGGCCGAAGGTATGGCCGAGGTTCAATAGTGCCCTGCCGCCCTCCTTGGCGGTCTCGAGCTCATCACCCGCAACCACTTCAGCCTTGTTGGCACACGAACGCTCGATGGCATAAGTCAAGGCCTCGCTGTCCCGAGCAATCAGTTTGTCCATGTTCGCTTCCAGCCACACGAGAAATGCCGGATCGCGAATCAGACCATATTTGATGATCTCGGCGATTCCCGCCGACAGCTCTCGGTCCGGCAGGGTGTCGAGAGTATCGGTATCAGCGATCACCATACGTGGTTGCCAGAAGGCACCAATCATGTTCTTGCCGCGTGGATGATTGATGCCCGTTTTACCACCGACCGAAGAATCGACCTGGGCCAGTAGCGTTGTTGGCACCTGAATGAACGGTACGCCGCGCTGATAAGTCGCTGCGGCAAAACCCGCCAGATCGCCTACTACACCACCTCCCAGCGCAACGACCGGCGTGGCTCTATCACAGCGCGTCTCGAGAAGACGATCATGGATCGTGCTCAAGGATTCCCAATTCTTGTAGGTTTCTCCATCCGGTAATGTGACCGCCGTCACCTCAACGCCGACATTTTCGAAAGCCACACGCAATCGCTCAAGGTACAGGGGTGCCACGACCTCGTTAGTCACGATCGCAACCCGCGTAACTCCCGGCAAGGCAGGCATTTGACCAAGCAGCCCCGGTCCGATGAGTATCGGATAGGTACGCTGAGCAAGGCTGACATTCAGTGTGTGCATAAGGACTCGACCACTTTCTGTATGCAGTCTACTGTGTTGTTCACGCCCGCGCCGGATTCGACGACCAGGTCGGCGACC
>CAYNCH010000038.1:0-10006 GCA_964395815.1 uncultured Methyloversatilis sp. | reverse complement strand
GGCACTGATCGCGGCTTATGGCGTTCTGCGCTTTTCCGTTTCCCTGTTTACCGAACTGCGCGAACTGATTTTCACACGCGTCACACAGCGCGCTGTACGGACCATCGCCTTGCAGGTTTTCGAACATCTGCATGCGTTGTCCCTCCGTTTCCATCTTGAACGACAAACCGGTGGCTTAACCCGTGATATCGAACGCGGCACACGGGCGATCGGCTCACTTATCAGCTACACGATCTACTCGATTCTGCCGACACTCGTCGAGGTCGGTCTGGTATTGGGCATTCTCGCCAGCCGCTATGAACCGAGTTTCGTGCTGATTGCCAGTACCACCCTGGTGGCCTACATCATTTTCACGATCATCATTTCGAACTGGCGAGTTCATTTGCGTCGAGAGGTGAACGAACTCGACTCGGCAGCCAATACCCAGGCCATTGATAGCCTCCTCAACTATGAGACGGTCAAATATTTCAACAACGAGCGCTGGGAAAAAGAGCGTTACGACCAACAGATGCAAAAGTGGGAAGCGGCCCAAATCCGTAGCCAGTATTCTCTTTCATGGCTCAATCTCGGGCAGGCCGCCATCATTGCCGTGGGTGTCACACTGATGATGTGGCGTGCGGCGGTCGGCGTTACCAATGGCACGATGACGGTCGGCGATATCGTCCTGGTGAATGCCTTTCTTATCCAGCTCTACATTCCGTTAAATTTTCTCGGTGTCCTCTACCGAGAAATCCGTCAGTCGCTCACCGATATCGAGCGGATGTTCGGCTTGCTCGCCCAGAACCGAGAGGTACAGGATGCTCCTGATGCGCGACTGCTGGAACCTGGCCCATGTACGGTACGCTTCGATAACGTCAGTTTCGCATATGAGGTGCGCAGACCCATACTGCATACTGTTAGTTTCGAAATTCCCTCCGGTGCGACTGTTGCCGTAGTCGGCCAGAGCGGTTCGGGCAAAAGTACTCTGGCGCGGCTGCTGTTTCGCTTTTACGATGCGCAGGAGGGAACCCTACGCGTGAATGGTCACGATGTCCGGATGCTGACACAAGACAGCTTGCGTGCGTCCATCGGTATCGTTCCTCAGGATACTGTCCTGTTCAACGACACGATTGCCTACAACATCCAGTACGGACGCCCTGACGCCGACTTCGAGGAAGTCAAGGCGGCTGCACGCGCTGCACATCTTGCCGACTTCATCGAGCGACTTCCGGATGGTTATCAGACGCGTGTGGGTGAACGTGGTCTCAAGTTGTCTGGCGGCGAAAAACAACGTGTCGCGATTGCTCGCGCGCTACTCAAGAATCCGTCCATCATGATTTTCGATGAGGCCACCTCCGCGCTCGATTCGCGAACCGAAAAGGCCATTCAGGCCGAACTCGAGCATGCTGCCCAGGGTCGCACTACTCTTGTTATCGCACATCGCCTCTCGACTGTAATGAATGCCGATGAAATTCTTGTACTCGACGATGGACGCATCATCGAACGCGGAACGCATTCAGATTTGCTGGCACAACGTGGCGCTTATGCCCAGATGTGGGCCTTGCAGCAGCAAGGCGATATCACCTCTCGGTAATAGGCGCAGCAAAACAAAAAGCCGGCATCTGGGCCGGCTTTTTTAATTGTCACAGGTAGTGACATGATCTCTGGAAGCCTTTATTCGACCGTAGGAGCCTCTTTACCGACAACATCCTCCGGCCTGTCCAGCAACTCGACATAGGCCATCGGTGCATTGTCACCGACGCGGTAACCCATCTTGAGAATGCGCAGATAACCACCATTGCGGTTGGCAAAACGCGGCCCCAGTACGTCGAAAACCTTGACGACGATTTCCCGGTCGCGCAGGCGATCGAAAGCCAGCCGACGATTGGCGAGTGAGGGCTTTTTGCCTAGGGTAATGATCGGCTCAACTACCCGGCGCAGTTCCTTGGCCTTGGGCAGCGTGGTCTTGATCGCTTCATGGCGCAATAGAGAAACTGTCATGTTGCGCAACATCGCCTGGCGATGCGATGAGGTGCGATTGAGTTTACGCAATCCGTTTCCGTGACGCATGTTTTGTCCTTTCAGCTTTGTGCGGCCATTGCTCTATGCTGATGGCCGGTTAATTGTTATTGTGAATAAATGGTCATCCCATTTTTTCAAGACCGACTGGCGGCCAGTTTTCCAACTTCATGCCAAGTGTCAGACCACGCGAGGCGAGGACTTCCTTGATCTCGTTGAGTGACTTGCGGCCGAGGTTCGGCGTTTTCAGCAACTCAGTTTCCGTACGCTGGATCAAATCACCGATGTAGTAGATGTTTTCGGCTTTCAGACAGTTCGCCGAACGGACTGTCAGTTCAAGATCATCTACCGGACGCAGCAGGATTGGATCAACCGATGACTGCTTAGGTGCCTCGATTGAAATCGGAGTACCCTCAAGATCCGAGAACACCGACAATTGGTCCATAAGGATACCGGCTGCATAACGGATTGACTCTTCAGGGTCGACTGCACCGTTGGTTTCGATGTCGATGATCAGTTTGTCCAGATCTGTCCTCTGTTCGACACGAGCAGCCTCGACCTGATAACTGACCCGGCGCACGGGGCTAAAGGAAGCATCGACGAGAATGCGGCCAATGGATTTGTTTTCCTTTGCACCAGCGCGGACGTTAGCTGGAACATAGCCCCGCCCGGCCTCGACCTTGATCTGCATGTCGAGCTTGCCCCCTGGGGCAAGGTGTGCAATGACATGATCGGGATTGATGATTTCGACATCGTGCCCAGTCTGTATGTCAGCGGCTGTGACGACCGTCTCTGCACCATCACCCTTCTTGGAGAGTGTCAACATCGTTTCGCCACGGTTATGCAAACGCATAACTACACCCTTCAGATTGAGCATGATATCGACGACGTCTTCACGCACACCTTCAAGTGTCGAGTACTCATGCAAGACACCTTCAATGATCATCTCGGTCGGTGCGGCACCCGGCATGGAAGAGAGCAGAATACGGCGCAATGCATTCCCCAGGGTGTGTCCGTAACCGCGCTCGAAGGGTTCCATGACTACACGCGCGTGCACCGGGGAAAGTGCCTGAACGTCGATGATGCGGGGTTTCAGCAGCGCAAGACTTTGCATCTTCGTTCCTCAAATAGATAGCGCGCCCGAGACAAAAGCCTCGGGCGCTAAATTTTACTTAGCGCGAATAGAGTTCGACCACAAGGCCTTCTTTGATGGAGGCCGACATCTCGTCGCGAGCAGGATAAGCTTTGAAGGTGCCCTTAGCCGCCTTTGCATCTACTTCGATCCATTCCGGAAAGCCACGTGATTCTGCAGCTTCGATCGCAGCTTTTGTGCGCAGATGTGCACGCGCTGTATCCGTCAGCTGGATGGTGTCACCAGGACGAAGGTTGAAAGATGGAATATTGACACGCTTGCCATTAACCAGTACGCCATTGTGGCGCACAATCTGCCGTGCTTCTGCGCGCGAAGCACCGAAGCCCATGCGATATGCTACGGAGTCGAGGCGACCTTCCAGAAGTTGAAGGAGATTCTCGCCTGTTTGCCCCTTGCGGCGATTGGCTTCAGCGAATACTTTGCGGAATTGGCGCTCAAGCACCCCATATAGGCGGCGGATCTTCTGCTTTTCACGCAGTTGCTGGCCATAGCCAGACAAGCGCTGACCAGACTTCTGGCCATGCTGACCTGGTGCATATGACCTACGCTCAATAGAGCATTTATCGGTAAAGCACTTTTCACCCTTAAGGAAAAGCTTTTCACCTTCACGGCGACATTGACGGCATTTTGGGTCTAAATTGCGAGCCACTTTGCTAACTCCTTACTTCTGGCTTAGATGCGGCGGCGCTTGGGCGGCCGGCAACCGTTGTGCGGGATCGGGGTAATGTCAGTGATGCTGCTGATCTTGATCCCCAAGGCATTGAGAGCCCGTACAGCAGACTCACGTCCAGGACCGGGACCCTTGATGCGGACTTCGAGGTTCTTGATGCCGCATTCCTGGGCTGCTTTACCAGCAGCTTCGGCGGCAACCTGTGCCGCAAAGGGCGTCGACTTGCGAGACCCCTTGAAGCCTGCTCCTCCAGACGTCGCCCAAGAGAGAGCGTTACCCTGACGGTCGGTGATGGTAATGATGGTATTGTTAAACGATGCATGCACGTGGGCGATACCCTCGGCTACGTTCTTTTTGACCTTCTTGCGTATTTTGGTCGTCGTTTTGGCCATGATTATTTATCCTGCTAGTTATTTCTTGCTGCCGGCAACAGACTTGCGCGGACCTTTGCGCGTACGTGCATTGGTTCGGGTACGCTGACCTCGTACCGGCAAGCCGCGACGATGGCGAACACCTCGATAACAACCCAGATCCATCAGGCGCTTGATGTTCATGGTGACCTCACGGCGCAGGTCACCCTCCACAGCGAAGCGGCCGACCTCTTCGCGTAGCCGCTCCATATCAGCTTCGGTCAGATCCTTGATCTTTGCCGAACGATTAACGCCTGCCGCATCACAAATCTTCTGTGCTCGCGAACGGCCAATACCGAAGATTGCTGTGAGTGCAATTTCGGCATGTTGATGATTCGAAATATTTACGCCTGCAATTCGGGCCATTTTCTTCCCTTGTCCTCGTCGACACCGCTCAAGCGGCTACTGATCTAAACGCCGCACCGGCGAAAAATCAACCGGCAATTTTAATCGAAACCTTTACCTTTTTTCAACCCTGGCGCTGCTTGTGGCGCGGATCAGTGCAAATTACCCGAACCACACCATGGCGACGGATAATTTTGCACTTGCGACAAATGCGCTTAACAGAAGCTTGTACTCTCATTTTATTCTCCGCTGAACCGTTGTACTTACTTTGCCCGGAAAACGATACGTGCCTTGTTGAAATCATAGGGCGTCAACTGAACCGTTACCTTGTCGCCCGGAAGAATTCGGATGTAATGCATCCGCATCTTTCCTGATATATGTCCCAGAACTACATGTCCGTTTTCCAACTTCACTCTAAAAGTTGCATTAGGTAGATTCTCTAGAACCTCCCCTTGCATTTCAATAACATCTTCTTTCGCCATCGTGTCTACTCGTTGCCTGAGCTATTATCATCAACGCATCGGCAGCCCGGCACCTTTGAAGTTTGCTTTTTTCAGCAGGCTTTCATACTGGTGTGACATGATGTAGGCCTGTACTTGTGCCATAAAGTCCATCGTGACCACAACGATGATGAGCAAAGACGTACCGCCAAAGTAAAAAGGTACATTCCATTTCAGAATCATAAATTCTGGCAGAAGACAAACCAGAGTGATATAAACAGCACCGACCAATGTAAGGCGCATCAGGATCTTGTCTATATACTTGGCCGTCTGCTCCCCTGGGCGATAACCCGGTACGAACGCACCACTTTTCTTGAGATTATCTGCAGTCTCTTTTGAATTGAAGACCAATGCCGTGTAAAAAAAACAGAAGAAGATAATTGCAGCAGCATAGAGCAGCACATATATCGGTTGCCCTGGAGAAAGCTTTGCAGCAATGTCCTTCAACCAGAACATGCCTTCACTTGCACCGAACCATCCGGCGGCAGTCGCCGGAAACAGGATGATGGAAGAGGCAAAAATAGGAGGGATCACACCCGACATGTTCAATTTCAAGGGTAGATGAGAACTTTGTCCACCATAAATCTTATTCCCAACCTGTCGCTTAGCATAGTTAACCAAAATCTTGCGTTGGCCACGCTCTACGAAGACCACGAAGCCGGTTACGACGACAATCAGAAAACAAATCACTATCGATGTAAGGGGATGCATTGCTCCGGTGCGTACTAACTCAAACAAGCCACCGAGAGCACTAGGCAATCCAGCTGCAATTCCTGCGAAGATGATGATCGAGATACCATTCCCTAGGCCACGCTCGGTAATTTGCTCACCAAGCCACATCAAGAACATCGTGCCTGTAACCAGCGTCATTACAGTGGTCAGGCGGAACATCATACCGGGGTCTAGAACCAATCCCGGCTGTGTCTCCAAGGCGATCGCTATCCCAATCGCCTGGAAAAGAGCGAGAGCTACTGTGCCATAGCGCGTATATTGGGTTATTTTCCTGCGACCAGCCTCTCCCTCCTTTTTAAGTTGCTCGAAAGCAGGGATGGCAATTGTCATCAGCTGCATGATGATCGATGCAGAGATATAGGGCATGATTCCCAGCGCAAAGATGGTGAACCTTGACAAGGCACCACCAGAGAAAAGATTGAATACTCCGAGTATTCCGCCTTGCTGAGAATTGAAAAGCTGAGCCAACTGCACAGGATCGATGCCAGGGACGGGAATATGTGCACCAATCCTGTAGACGACCAAGGCTCCCAGTAGAAACCATAGTCGTCGCCACAAATCACCGAACTTGCCCGTCTTTCCCAAGGCAAGCGCATCAGCGGTGACGTTCGCCACTTCCCTTACTCTCCTGATCAGGCCGCCGGGGCGATTTCAGCAACGGTTCCACCGGCTGCTTCGATCGCTGCACGCGCACCTTTAGTCGCACCGACACCTTTCAAGTTAACTTTTCGTGTCAATTTTCCTGACAGGATAACTTTTGCAGACAAACTGCCCGCCGGAACAATGCCGGTCTGCATAAGCGTCAAGAGATCAATATCCTCAACTGGCATCTTCTCTAGTTCAGATAAACGAACTTCTGCATTAAGTGCCGCGGTCAAAGAAACGAAACCTCTTTTAGGTAGGCGACGTTGCAAAGGCATTTGTCCGCCTTCAAACCCAACCTTATGGAAGCCGCCGGCACGTGATTTTTGTCCCTTGTGACCACGACCGCCCGTCTTTCCAAGACCACTACCAATTCCCCGTCCAGGACGCTTGGAGGCATGTTTGGCTCCATCAGCTGGTTTGATGTTGTTAAGTTCCATCTGCTTAATCCTCGCACTTCACCAAATAGGCAACTTTTTTGATCATTCCACGTACTGCCGGGGAGTCGACCAATTCAGTCGTGTGATTAATGCGCCGCAAGCCTAAGCCACGTACAGTGGCGCGATGATCCTGCTTAGTGCCGATGACGCTCCTGACGAGCGTGACCCTGATTTTCTTATCAGCCATATTAAGCTCCCAAGACTTCCTGTACGCTTTTGCCACGCTTGGCGGCAATTTCAGCGGGCGTACTCATGGCCATCAGCCCATTGATAGTCGCACGCACCAAGTTGTAAGGATTAGTGGAGCCGATCGCCTTAGCCACAATATCTGTAATACCCATGACCTCAAACACTGCACGCATGGGGCCACCCGCGATCACACCCGTACCTGCTGCTGCTGGAGACATCAATACTGTTGTAGCGCCATGTTTGCCGGTTACAGGATGATGAAGAGTGCCGTCACGCAGACTGATTTTGGTCAACTTACGACGCGCCTCATCCATGGCCTTTTGAACAGCCACAGGGACCTCCCGCGACTTTCCCTTGCCCATGCCCACACTGCCATCGCCATCACCAACCACTGTAAGTGCGGCAAATCCCAATATGCGACCACCCTTGACGACCTTGGTCACACGGTTGATCGCCACCATCTTTTCGCGCAAACCATCATCGCGCTCTTCATTGGTTTGTTGCTGTTTTTTCGTTTGCGGTTTAGCCATTTTAGTCTCGCTTTTATGCCGACCTAGAATTTCAGTCCGCTCTCGCGAGCGGCGTCAGCCAGTGCCTTCACGCGACCGTGGTATTTGAAACCAGAACGATCGAAAGCCACATCGGTAACCCCTTGTGCTGCAGCCCGCTCGGCTATTAGTTTGCCCACCACCTTAGCCGCCTCGACATTGCCACCATTAGGTAACTGCTTACGCAGATCGGACTCAGTTGTAGAGGCCGCAGCTAGAACACGCGAACCACATCCGGAATATATCTGCGCATAGATATGGCAATTTGTACGATGTACACACAACCGTACCGCTTTCAACTCCGTGATCTTAGCGCGGGTTTTACGCGCCCTACGGAGACGAGCCTCTTTCTTGTTCATGGTCTGACCCTTATCTTGTACTCAGAAGAACAATTATTTCTTCTTGGTTTCCTTGATTACCACAACCTCGTCGGAATAACGGACTCCCTTGCCTTTGTATGGCTCAGGCGGGCGATAGGCGCGAACCTCGGCTGCGACCTGACCAACCAGCTGACGATCAATTCCCTTGATCAGAATTTCGGTTGGGGTCGGTGTCTCGACCTTGATCCCAGATGGCATCGCATGAACGACGGGATGCGAAAAGCCCAAGGACAGATTCAACTTGTCCCCTTGCGCCTGCGCCTTATAGCCAACACCTACAAGGTTCAACTTTCTTTCGAAACCCTTGGTTACACCAGTAACCATGTTGTTAATGAGCGCTCTCATGGTGCCGGACATCGCCGAGGCATTCTCTTGCCCATCGAGCGCACGGCAAACCACACTTTCGCCTTCCTTTTCTACCGAAACCGAAGGCAACAAAAAGTGAGTGAGAGTCCCCATCGGTCCTTTGATTGTAATTTCTCCCGGTGCCAGAGTAATATCTACACCTTTAGGGAGTACTACCGGATTCTTTGCTATACGCGACATATCTATCCTCTCTTACGCCACGATGCAAAGGACTTCACCGCCCACATTTGCATTGCGCGCCATGCGGTCCGTCATCACGCCCTTCGGAGTAGAAACAATGGCAATTCCAAGCCCATTCATGACGCGAGGCAACTCCTGATTGCCACGATAAATGCGCAATCCGGGGCGAGACACTCGCTCGATACGCTCAATAACGGGACGCCCCGCGTAATACTTCAACTCGATATCAAGTTCTGACTTACCACCATCTCTACGGACTATATAACCCTCAATGTAACCCTCGTCCAGAAGTACTTTGGCTATGGCCTCTTTCAACTTCGACGAAGGCATTGTGATGCCGAGTTTTTCAGCCATCTGACCATTACGGATGCGCGTCAGCATATCGGCGACTGGATCTGTCATGCTCATTTAATGCCCCCTTACCAGCTAGCCTTGGTCATACCAGGCACCTCGCCTCGCATTGCAATCTCACGCAGTTTGTTGCGGCACAGACCAAACTTCTTGAATACACCTCGCGGACGGCCCGTCAGAGCGCAGCGTTGTCGTTGCCGTACCGGACTGGAGTTTCGTGGTAGCGACTGAATTTTAAGCCGTGCTGCCATCCGCTCCTCTTCACTGAGCGCCATATCAGATATGATGACCTCAAGAGCTGATCGCCTTGCAGCATATTTAGCGACCATCTTGGCTCGCTTGGCTTCTCGATTTTTAAGTGCTAGTTTTGCCATGAAATCCCTCAGTTTTTGAAGGGGAATTTGAATGCAGCGAGCAACGCTTTAGCTTCCGCATCTGTTTTCGCCGTTGTGGTAATGCTGATGTTCATGCCGCGCAAAGCGTCAATCTTGTCATACTCAATCTCGGGAAAAATAATCTGCTCCTTGACCCCGATGTTGTAGTTGCCACGACCATCAAACCCCTTGTTGCCGGGAATACCACGAAAATCTCGAATTCGCGGCATAGCCACACTTACCAGTCGATCGAGGAATTCAAACATACGAGCCCCTCGGAGCGTGACCATGCAACCAATAGGATAACCTTCTCGGATCTTGAAGCCTGCAATTGCCTTTTTCGCTTTGGTAACCACCGGCTTCTGACCAGCAATCTTGGTCATGTCACCAACAGCATTCTCAAGCACCTTTTTGTCCGCAACCGCCTCGCCTACCCCCATATTCAAGGTAATTTTGGTCAAGCGGGGAATTTCCATGATTGAGCCATACTTGAACTGACTCTGTAGTTGCGGTACAACTTCCTTCTTATAAAACTCTTGCAAACGCGCCATGAGGTCTCCCTCGGGCCTCAATCTGTGCGCCATTAGACTTGAATACACGCACCTTACGGCCATCATCAAGCACCCTGACACCCACACGATCCGCCCGCTGAGTTGCAGAATTAAAGTGAGCTATGTTCGACTGATGAATCGGCATTTCCTTCTCGACAATACCGCCTTGATCGCCCT
>CAYNCH010000037.1:0-10031 GCA_964395815.1 uncultured Methyloversatilis sp. | reverse complement strand
CCTTGCCGAGATACTGGGTGCGGGCGACGATTTCCTGGCCCGGATAGCAGCCCTTCTGGAAACTGACGCCGCCGACGGCCGGCAGTTCGTAATTGACCATTTGCGGGGTGAACAGCTCCTGCGTGGCCGCCGTGATGCGCGGCATGCCGGCCGCGATTTCGGCCAGATGCCAGCGTTCGAGCGCCGCGGCCGGCGGCAGGTCGGCCGGCGATGCCCCGGCCGGCAGGGCGAGGACAACACGTTCGCCATCGAGCCGAAGGGCCGTGCCGTCCGCGAACCTTGCCGTCTGCATTGCCCCGGCAGGCGCCATGGATGCGCCGACCACGCCGACCAGCGTGCGTTCGGCCGTCACATCGGCAAGCTTGACCTTGCTGCGCAGCACGTACATCGACAGCTTCTTGAGAATAGCCGGCAGGATGTCGGCCGAGAGCATCAGGAGGAAATCGGCGCCTTCGCGCCAGATCAGGAAACTGGCGATCATGCGCCCCTTGGGCGTGCACAGCGCGGCATGGCGGGCGATGCCTTCGGTCAGATGGTTGATATCGTTGGTCAGCAGGTTATGCAAGAAAGGGACGGCGTCCTCGCCCGCGGCGCGGATCAGGCCCTGGTCGGTGAGCGAAACGGAAAAACGGAGGTCGTTCATGGGGATTCCATCGGCGGGTGGTTCGAGCGGAGCGGCTATCATAGCCGCCTTCCATGAAGCGCACACTCAAAAGACTCTGGCTGGCGGCCGGTTCCGGCCTGCTTGCCGGCATCGCTTTCCTCGGCTGGCTGGCCTGGCAATCATCTGTGGCCGTTCCGCTCGAACTCAATGCCGCGGGCCGGGCGAATTTCGAGATTCCCGCCGGCATCGGCCTCAAGACGGCGGCACGGGTCATGGCCGAGTCCGGCATCGGCATCGCGCCCTGGCGTTTCGTCCTGCTGGGGCGCCTGACCGGCCACGATCGCAATATCCAGGCCGGCAGCTATGAAGTTGGCCCTGGCGTGACGACATGGCAGCTGCTTGAAAAACTTACGGCCGGCGATGTCACGCAGGCAGCGCTGGTGGTCGTGGAGGGCAAGACTTTCCGTGAACTGCGCACCCGCATCGATGCCAGTCCCGATCTGCGTCACGATACCGCCGGGCTGACGGATACCGAGATCCTGCAGCGCATCGGTGCCGTCGAAACGTATCCGGAAGGCCTGTTTTTCCCGGACACCTATTTGTTCGCCCGCCAGTCGAGCGATCTGGCGCTCTACCGGCGCGCCTATGAGGCCATGCAGCGCCGGCTGACGCTGGCCTGGGAGCGGCGCGATCCGGCCGCTGCCCCCTATCGGAGCCCCTATGAAGCGCTGGTCATGGCCTCCATCGTAGAGAAGGAAACCGGCCTGGCGGCCGATCGCGGCAAGGTCGCGTCGGTATTCGTCAATCGGCTCAAGCGCGGCATGCGTCTGCAAACCGACCCGAGCGTGATCTATGGTCTGGGCGATAAATTCGACGGCAACCTGAGAAAACGCGATCTCGAGGCCGATACGCCATGGAATACCTACACCCGCGCCGGTCTGCCGCCCACCCCGATCGCCCTGCCGGGGCAGGACTCGCTCGATGCCGCCCTGAATCCGCCGTCCACCCCCTATCTCTATTTCGTCGCGCAAAGCGACGGAAGCGGTGCGAGCGTGTTTTCGACCACGCTGGAAGCGCATAATCGCGCCGTCAATCGTTATCAGCGGGGCGGAAAGTAGCGTCATGCACGGCCGATTCATCACTCTGGAAGGCGTAGACGGGGCAGGAAAGAGCACCCACCTCGACTGGCTGGTCGGCCATCTGCGCAAGACCGGCCGGACGGTCGTCCAGACCCGCGAGCCGGGCGGGACACCGCTCGGAGAAAAACTGCGCGAATTGCTGCTCCGCGAGCCGATGCACCTCGAAACCGAAGCCCTGCTGATGTTCGCCGCCCGCCGCGAACATCTCGAGCGCGTGATCCGACCGGCGCTTGCGCGTGGCGACTGGGTGGTCTGCGATCGCTTTACCGACGCCACGTTCGCCTATCAGGGCGGTGGTCGCGGTCTGTCGCTGGAAAAGCTGGTGCAACTGGAATTCTGGGTCCAGGGCGAGTTGCATCCCGACCTGACGCTGCTGTTCGACCTGCCGGTGAACATGGCGGCCGAACGCATGGCGGGTGCCGCGCGTGCGCTGGATCGTTTCGAGCAGGAAAAGGCCGACTTTCACGAACGCGTGCGCGCTGCCTACCTGCGTCGCGCCGAAGAAAATCCGGCCAGATTCCGCATCATCGACAGCCGCCAGACGATAGATCAAATCAAGAATAAACTTGAACTTATCATTACAAGTGTCTGAATATAATAAATTACAAAAGGATATATGGCACATGCTGACGGCTGGCGACGTGCGCCTGCCGCATGCCCTGCTGTTCGCTGGCCCGAAGGGCGTGGGCAAGCGGGAAACGGCCGACGCACTGGCCGCGCGCCTGCTGTGCGAAACCCCGCGCGCCCCCCACCAACCGGCCTGTGGCCAGTGCGATGCCTGCCTGATGCTCGCCAGCGGTTCGCACCCCGACTTTCGCCTGCTGCAACCGGAAGCCGCTGAGGAGGAGGGCGAGGCGCCCGGCGACGGTGAGAAGAAGAAAGCCAGCAAGCAGATCCGGATCGACCAGATCCGGGAACTGGCAGCCTTCTTCAATATTGGCAGTCATCGCGGCGGTGCGCGTGTCTGCATCATCGAGCCAGCCGAAGCGATGAACGCCGTAACGGCAAACTCACTTCTAAAAATACTTGAAGAACCATCAGTATCATTCTATTTCATAATGATTTCTCATCGCTGGCGTTCTTTGCTACCGACCTTGTTGAGCCGCTCGCGCCGCCTGATGTTCAGTGCGCCAACAGAAGCCGAAGCGCGGGCCTGGCTGACTGCGCGCAAGCTCGCGACCGCTGCCGAATGGCTGCCCTTTTTCGCCAACGCCCCTCTGGCGCTGGCCGAGGCGGCGGATAGTGGCCGCCTCAAGAAACTCGAAGCCATCGTCGCCGATCTGCTCAAGCCACAGGACCCGCTGGCCCATGCTGCGCGCTGGGAAGCCCACGTGAAGGCCGAAGGTGGATTGGGAATGGAGGAACTGGTACTCGTCGTGCAGAAATGGCTGCACGATCTGAGCCGAAGCGCTGCCGGCCTGTCGCCACGCTACTTTCCGCAGCGCAGCGCGGCGCTGGACGCCATCGCGCAGCGCGCCGCGCCGGTCGCTCTCCTGCAGGCCGAGCGCCAGATCCAGCAGTTGCGTGCCTGGTCGAACCATCCACTCAACCCCAAACTGTTCCTGGAAGACCTGTGCGTCCGGGCTTTCCGCCCACTATCTTCGTAAACTCACTCCATGAATTACCTTGTCGACTCCCACTGCCATCTCGATTTTCCCGAATTGGCCGGCGACATACCGGGCGTCCTCCAGCGCATGGCGGAAAACCGCATTGGCTGGGCGCTCTGCGCCGGCGTCACCCTGGAGCGCTTTCCGGCCATGCTCGCTCTGGTGCGCCCGCATGCGCACCTCTTTGCCGCTGTCGGCGTCCATCCGGATACCGAGGAACCGGCACGCGAGGCCGATTTCGTCACCCTGACGACGCTGGCCGCCGATCCCAAGGTGGTCGCCATCGGCGAGACCGGCCTCGATTACTACCGCCTGACCGGAGATCTCGAATGGCAGCGCGAGCGTTTTCGCGTCCATATCCGGGCCGCGCGCACCTGCGGCAAGCCCTTGATTATCCATACCCGTTCCGCCGCAGCCGATACCTTGCGCGTACTGCGGGAGGAGGGGGCAGAGCAGGCGGGCGGCGTATTTCATTGCTTCACCGAATCGGCTGAGGTAGCCAAGGCCGCCCTGGATCTGGGCTTCTACATTTCGTTTTCCGGCATCGTCACCTTCAAGAATGCCGTCGACCTCAAGGCGGTGGCCCGCACCGTACCGCTCGATCGCCTGCTCGTCGAGACCGATTCGCCTTATCTGGCGCCCGTGCCGTATCGCGGCAAGACCAACCAGCCCGCTTATGTCCGGCATATCGCGGAAGAAATCGCCCGGCTGCGCAACCTGCCGTTCGATGACCTGGCGGCGGCGACAACGGACAACTTCTTTCGACTTTTCGCAAAGGCTTCCCGATGAAATCGCGACTGTTCGCCCTGATCGCCGGTATGACGCTGGCGCTCTCCCTGCCCGCCAGCGCCGGCGTGTATGAGGACATCCTTGCCGCCGCCCACGCCAACGAAACCGACAAGGTGGTCGATCTGCTGCGTCGCGGCATGGATGTCAATACCGCCGATGCCCAAGGGGTGACACTGCTGATGATCGCCGCCCGCGGCAACAACCCCGAACTCGTGCGCTTTCTCCTCGACAACCGCGTGAACGCCCGGCAGCGCAACCGCTACGGCGACACGGCGCTGATGGTCGCTGCGCTGCAGGGTCATGCTGAAATCGTGCAGCTGATGCTGGAACGGAAGGTCGATCCCAACCACACCGGCTGGAATCCGCTGCACTATGCGGCGTTCAGCGGACACGAGCGGATCGTGAGCCTGTTGCTGGCCGCCGGTGCCGATATCAATCTCAAGGCGCCCAATGGCTATACCCCGCTGATGCTCGCCGCACGCAACGGTCATCTGGCCACTGTGCGCATGCTGGCCGGGTCGCGCGCCGACCTGACAATCGCCGACCCGGTCGAGGGAACGGCACGCGACATGGCGCTGAAGGCCAACCACACCGAAATAGCCGATTTCCTCGCCAGGGCAGGTCAGTTACGCTAACCCGTGACTGCAGGAAAGCGTTCGAAGAAGGAGAGTGACAGGAGGGGTTATCGAGCCGATTCCAGGGCAGCGACCAGCTTGTCGATTTCGCCGGTCATTTGCTCGAAAAGCTCAAGGGTACGGCTGCAATCGCCCGCCCTCAGCAAGGCCTCGATTTCGGTGGCACGCCATTCCGCCGGTCGGGCGCCAAATGAAGCCAGCGTCCCCTTGAGCCCATGCACCAGCCGCAGGGCCACGGCGACATCGCCGGCTTCAAGCGCCTGACGAAGACGTTCCCGTTCGTCCGGGACATGTTCGAGAAACACGGGTGTCAGGATCGCAATGATCTCCGCATCCATCGTCCGGACGGCTTCGGCATAGTCAAAAGTCGGCGCTGGCGGGACGGCGACGGGTAGTGTAGCGGGGAGGGCGGCGCTGTCGATGGCGGGCAGGCGTTGCACCGCAGCCGTACTGACGGCGAAGGGAAGGTTGAAATGGAAGGTGCTGCCGCGGCCAACCGCGCTGTCGACCCACATGCGGCCGCCCATGATCTCGACCAGTTGCCGCGAAATACTCAGGCCGAGCCCCGTACCGCCGTACTTGCGGGTGGTCGAGGCGTCGGCTTGACAAAAGGCCTCGAAGATATGGCCCAACTGTTCAGTCGGGATGCCGATACCGCTATCGCGTACCGCGAAATGAACCACCAGTGCATCGGCGTCGGTGGCGCGATTGAGCTGCAGCACGACCTCGCCCTGCGCCGTGAATTTGACCGCGTTACCGAGCAGGTTGATCAGCACCTGCCGTACGCGAAGCGGGTCGCCCTGGACGAAGACCGGCACGTCGTCGGCGATTTCGCAGCGCAGGTCCAGATGCTTTTCGCGCGCCGAGGCCATCAGGGTATGCAGCGACTCGATGGCTGTCTGATGCAGATCGAAATCGATGCGCTCGACGGTCAGCTTGCCGGCATCGATCTTCGAAAAGTCGAGAATATCGTTGATGATGCCGAGCAGGGAGCGGGCCGAGGTACGGACGATATTGAGGTATTCCACGCGCTCGGCTTCATCCGTGGTCACTAGGGCGAGATCCGACATGCCGAGGATGCCGTTCATCGGCGTGCGGATTTCATGGCTCATATTGGCCAGGAAATCGCTCTTGGCACGGCTCGACTGTTCGGCAAGTTCGCGCGCGGCATCGAGTTTTTCGGCCAGCATCGCCTTGTCGTGCTCGAGGCGGAAGGTTTCCAGCAAGGCCTGGTTGAAATGATCGGCGCTACGCGAGACGATGGCGAGAAACAGCAAGGCCATCAGGGCAAAGGCGATATGGACCTGATCGGTCCCCATCGCACCGATCGCCACCGCCAGCACGATCGGCCAGCCATACAGGCGAAAGGCCATCTTGTCGGCCGCCAGGACGGGTACGGCCCCCGCGACCATACCCGCCATCACGAAGCCAGTGAAAAACTGCAAGGTCACGTCGCCCGCCACCATCAGCAGCAGGGCGCCGGACATCCAGGTGAAGCCGCCGGCACCCGCCCCAAAACGCGCCAGCCGTTGCCAGTGCGCGGCCTCCTGTTCGCGTTGGTCCATGCGCGTCCGGGTATAGCGGAGGCCCATCGACATTCGCAGCCCGGCGACCAGGACGACGGCGATGAACCAGAGGACCAACGGGACCGTCGGCAATATGCCAAACGCGACCCAGACCAGAAAACATCCATTCAGGAGGGAAACGAACTGCCCCAGCCACAGATTCCGGTACAACAACTCGACCTGGCGGTGGGTCATGAAACCTGTCGCAAGACTAGGCGGGGAAAGCTCGGTGGACTGCATTGCGCGACGAACGGCCAAAAATTACGATGCCGCGAAACATACCCTAGATTCAGGAGTATTTGCCGTACAGCATAATCGATAATTTGACATAATAAGTATTATGCGAAGTAATAAGGGTGTTGAGTATTGGGTATTCGCTTGACGGGAGTCATGCGAAGATACGGCCAAACACCAAAATCAAAAAAAGTCGATTCCTCAGATGGCGACCGTCATTCCCGAACACTGGCAGGACACTCCGCCGAACAGCACCCACGGTCGCGAGTTCGCAACGTTGGCACGACTGGCGGCCGAATTGCCGGATGCGTATACCGTCTTTCATGGCGTGCATTGGACACGTGTCGAGCAAGGCGGATCGATCTATGGCGAGATCGATTTCATCATCGTGACGCCGGGAGGTCGCCTGCTGGTCATCGAGCAGAAAGCCGGCTTCCTGGAAGAAACTGCGGGCGGCCTGGCCAAGCGCTATGGCAGCGTTGCCAGGAATGTCACCAGCCAGCTCCTACGCAATATTCATGGGCTGGAAAGTCGGTTCTCGCAATACGGTGGCCATGGCGGTGAAAAACTCGTCATCGACTATCTGTTCTATTGTCCAGACTACACCCTCAGGCAACCGGAAATTGCCGGGCTCGATCCTGCGCGCATCGTCGATGCGCAGCGCAAGGCACAGTTGCCGGACATCATTCAGTCGATTCTTCCTCTCGATCCGGTGGCACCGCTGGCGACGCGCGTCAGGGCCTTTCTCGGCCAGATTCTGGCACTGGTGCCCGAGATCGGGACGATCGCCGGCGAGGTCGACGCCCTGCATACCCGTCTGTCGGGCGGATTGGCGGAATGGGGGCGGCGCATTGAATGCGACCCCTACCGGGTACGCATCGTCGGCACGGCCGGTTCGGGCAAAAGCCAGCTCGCGCTGGCGGCGCTCAACGATGCCGTCCGTGCCGGACGGCGCGCCCTGTATGTCTGCTACAACCGTCCGTTGGCCGATCACATTGCCGCGCTGGTAGCGCCGGAAACGACCGTCACCAGCTATCACCAGCTCTGCGACCGGATGCTGCGACAGACCGGATGTGCGGTCGATTTCAGCCAGGCGGACGCTTTTGCGCGACTCGAAAGCGGCTTCGCCGGCCTCGCTATCCCGGCCGCGGCGCAATACGACGAACTGATCGTCGATGAGGGACAGGATTTCAAGGTCGAATGGCTGCCGCTATTGCTGCGTCTGCTGAGACCGGCCGGCCGCGCCTGGTGGCTCGAAGATCCGTTACAGAATCTCTACGGTCGCAAACCGGTTGCCCTGCCCGGCTGGGTGACGTTGCGCTCCGATACCAATTACCGCTCGCCACGCGACATCCTGACCAGTCTGCGGCAACTCGGCCTGATGCCTGAAAACATACAGGGCGGCAGTCCGCTGAGCGGTTCGGACCTCGACATCATCACCTACACCGACGGGCAGGGGATGATCGAGGCCACCAAGAAGGCGCTGACCCAGGGACTCGCCGCCGGTTTCAAACGCGCACAGATGGCCGTGCTGACCTGGCGCGGCCGCGAGCATTCGCAACTACTCGGCTTCGAGCGGATCGGCCCGCATCGGCTCAAAAGCTTTACCGGCCGCTACGACCTGCTGGGCAATCCCATCTATGGTGAAGGCGACATCCTCATGGAAACGGTTTATCGCTTCAAGGGACAGGCGGCACCTTGCATCATTCTGACCGAAGTCGACTTCGACGCCCATGACGAGAAGGCGATGCGCAAACTGTTCGTCGGTGCGACGCGAGCAACCATGAAATTGAGTCTGGTGATTTCGGCACAGGCGGCCGCCATTCTGATGGGGCGGTAGATCCCTCCCGCCCTAAGCCTACCCTTCGCCCTCCCCCATTGCCGCGGCGTCAGACCGGCGGTGTCAGCCAATGAATGATCGTTTGCCGCAGGCGGTCGGCATTGACCGGCTTGGCGAGAAAGTCGTCCATGCCGACGGCGAGGCAGTGATTGCGATCCTGCTCGAAGGCATTCGCCGTCAGCGCGACGATGGGCAGATGACATGCTCCGGTGGCCTGCTCGCGGGCACGGATCCGGCGCGTCGCTTCCAGTCCGTCCATGACCGGCATCTGGACATCCATGAGCACCAGATCAGGTGCCTGAGCACTATCGTCAAGCATGTCCAATGCCAGCTGACCGTTGGTGGCGGTGATGACTTCGAAGCCCTGCTTGACCAGCATGCGCTCGATGACCAGTCGATTGACGGTGTTGTCCTCGACCAGCAGGATGCGGGCATTTTCCGCCGACGCCGGCAAGGCGGCCGAGACGTTTACAACGCTGCGCGGAAAGGCACGCATGTTCGCACCGGCTTCCACGATATCGAGCGGCAGTTCGAACCAGAAGCTCGACCCCCTGCCCGCTTCGCTGCTCACGCCGACCTCGCCTCCCATGCGCTCGGCCAGCGAACGGACGATGGAGAGGCCCAGTCCGGTACCGCCGTAACGCCGCGTTTCCGAAGCATCAACCTGCGAAAACGGTTCGAACAATCGCTCGATCTTGTCGGCCGGGATGCCGATACCGCTGTCGGTAACCGTAAAGCGCACATAGGCGCGCAATCTCCCGTCGTCCTGCGTGCGGCGGGTTTCACCCGCCTTGACGATGACCTGGCCCTGTTCGGTGAACTTGATCGCATTGCCGATCAGATTGCTGAGCATCTGGCGGATGCGGATCGGATCGCCGCGGTAATGCCCGGCCGGATTGCCCTGCCAATGCACGGCCAGCGCGAGTCCGCGGCTGGCGGCGTTTTCGACCATCAGCGCGGCGACCTCGTCGAGCAGCTGGACCGGATCGAAAGCGGCGCTGATCAGCTCCATCTTGCCCGCCTCGACCTTGGACAGGTCAAGCACGTCGTTCAGCAGGGTGAGCAGGGTCGTGCCCGAACTGATGATGGTACGCGCGAACTCCATCCGTTCTTCCGGTTCGATGTCAGGCAACAGCAGCAATTGCGCCATGCCGAGCACGCCGTTGAGCGGGGTGCGGATCTCGTGGCTCATGGTGGCGAGGAACTGGCTTTTCGCCAGATTGGCGTCCTCGGCGCGCCGCGTCGCCTCGCGCAGCTCGGCCTCGACCTGGCGATGCGCAGTAATCTCGCGCATCAGGCGCAGTGTGTTGGACGACAAGGTGCCGTAGATCGACAGGATGATATCGATCATCGCCCGGGTGGCGCCGCCCATCTTCTCTTCGGCACTGCGCCGCGCCTCGTCGAGCGTTTGGCCGTTCTGCAGGGCATGAACGACATACGCCATGCGCCGGTCGGTCTGCAGAATGTGCGAAACCAGCCAGCGCACGAGGAAGGACAAGGCGTCCTCGGTCGTCTGGGCGATTGACTGGCTCCCCTGCCCCGCCCGCAGGTTCTGCACCGTCTCGATGAAACGCGCATGAATCTGCTTGTGCTCGACTTCCTCGGGATCGTCGGCGAG
>CAYNCH010000036.1:0-10176 GCA_964395815.1 uncultured Methyloversatilis sp. | reverse complement strand
AAACGCTGGACGGCGTGTTCGCCGCCGTGCCTTATTGCATCGACCTGATCGGCGGGCCTTACATCGAGACCAATGAAGCGGTCGTCAAGGCGTTCCGGCCGAAGTCGGCAATAAGGCCTGCAACAGGGCAACCCCCCAGCTGACGCCAAAGCCGGTGGTGTCGGTTGCCACCGCGCCGAGACCGCCGCTGCAACTGGCGGCCGACAGGTCCATGTGGAGCCACGGTGTCTTGCCGACGAAACGGCCGAGGAAGCGCGCCGCGAGGATGTGATCGGCCTCGCCGTCGAGCGTGCATTGCTTGATGTCCGCCACCTTCGAATCGAGCGCCGGTTCGTAGTCGGCATCCTGCGGGAAGACGCAGACGCGCTCGCCGCTTTGCCGTCCTGCCGCCACCGACTTTTCGGCCAGCGCGTCGCTGCTGGCGAAGATGCCCGAGTAGCGCGTGCCGAGTGCGTAGGTCATGCTGCCGGTCAGCGTTGCGAAATCGATCATCAGTTCCGGTTTTTGCTTCGCCGCCAGCGCCAGCGTATCGGCCAGCACCATGCGGCCCTCGGCATCGGTATGCACGACCTCGATGGTGGTGCCGTCGAGCGCCTTGACGATATCGCCTTGCGCGTAGGCGGCCGGCGAGAGATGGTTCTTGGCGATGGCCAGCCAGCAGTCGATGTGCACCGGCAGCTTCAGTTCGGCAGCGGCGCAGAGAATCGCCAGCGCGACGGCCGAACCGTTCATATCCTCGTGCATGCCGGCCATGTATTTCGCCGGCTTGAGGTTGTGGCCACCGGTGTCGTAGCAGATGCCCTTGCCGACGAGAGCGATACTTTTGACGGCTTTCTTCGGGTGCCACGACAAGTGGGCGATGGCGGCATCCCCGCCATTGCCGTCGCTGCCCTGGGCAACGGCACAGAAGGCGCCGGCGCCCATCTTCTTCAGCGTGCGGAAATCGTATTCCTCGATGGCGAACTTTTTTTCCTTCGCCAAGGCGCGTAAGCGCTCGCGGTAGCGCACCGGATCGAGCCGGTTGGGCGGCAGGGCGGTGAGTTCGCGCGCCAGCAGGTTGGCGCGGGCGAGGGCGATGGAAAAGTCGGCGCTGGCGGGACGGCGCGGCAGGGTGATTTCCTTGAGGGCGGCCGGCATTTTCTTTTTTTGCTGCGGCAGCGGCACGCCATTCACCAGTGCGACGTAGAGTGCGTCGGACAGCGAGTCATCGTCGACGCCGAGCGGCAGGATGTCCAGCGTCTGCGGCGTTTCGTCGAGCAGCATCATCACTGCCTTGCGCAGGGTGGTGAGACGTTCAAAGCGCGGCTTGTCGGCGTCAATCATCGCCAGCGCCACGCGCTTGCCATCGGGCAGGTCGGTGGCGAGGGGCGCTTTGGCGAGGTCCTCGACTTTGCTGTCCTTGCGCTTGAGCAGCTTGAGCAAAAAGTCGCGCTCGGGCAGAGCGTCGGGCAGGTCTTTCGTGGCCGGCAGGAGGATCAGACGATGCTTGCCGCGCGGCGCGGCGGCGATGGTTATTTTTGGCAATGCGGTCATGGCGGCAGCTTCCTTATAATCAGCCGGATTATGCGTCAATACCTCGATCTCATGCAGCATGTGCTCGATCACGGGCACGTCAAGGCCGACCGCACCGGCACCGGCACGCGTTCGGTGTTCGGCTGGCAGATGCGCTTCGACCTCGCCGCCGGCTTCCCGGTGCTCACCACCAAGAAGCTGCACCTGCGCTCGATCATCATCGAGCTGCTGTGGTTCCTGCGTGGGGAGACGAACATCCAATGGCTCAAGGACAACAAGGTCAGCATCTGGGACGAATGGGCTGACGCGAATGGCGACCTGGGTCCGGTTTACGGCCATCAGTGGCGCCACTGGCCGACGGCTGACGGTCGTGAAGTCGACCAGATCGCCGAGTTGATCGATGGTCTGAAGAATAATCCCGACTCGCGCCGCCACATCGTTTCGGCCTGGAATCCCGGCGATGTGCCGAAGATGAAGCTGCCGCCCTGCCATGCGCTGTTCCAGTTCTACGTCGCCGACGGCAGGCTGAGCTGCCAGCTCTACCAGCGCAGTGCCGACATCTTCCTCGGCGTGCCGTTCAACATCGCGAGCTATGCTCTGCTGACGATGATGGTTGCCCAGGTCTGTGGCTACCGCCCTGGCGAGTTTGTGCATACCCTCGGCGATGCGCATTTGTATTCCAATCACCTCGATCAGGCGCGGCTGCAGCTGTCGCGCGACCCTCGCCCGCTGCCGACGATGCGCATCAATCCCGAGGTGCAGGACATCTTCGCGTTCAAGTTCGAGGACTTCACGCTCGAAGGCTACGATCCGCATCCGCATATCGCCGCCCCCGTGGCGGTCTAGCCATGCGGCTGGCGGGCGACATCGGTGGCACCAAGGTATTGCTGGCGCTCGTCGATGCGGCGGGCCGAATCACCGGGCGGCGCCGTCTCGCCAGCGCCGACTTTTCCTGTTTCGACGACCTGCTGGCCGAGTATCTGCGGGGTGTCGCGTCGCCCATCGCCGGCGGATGCCTGGCGGTGGCCGGCCCGGTGGCGGATGACGGCCGATCGGCGAAGATCACCAATCTGCCCTGGAATATCGATGCGGCCGTACTGGAGCAGCGTTTCGGTCATGGACGCATCGAACTGATCAACGATTTCGCCGGCGTCGCACTGGGCGTGGCGACACTGGAGGACAAGCAGTTGCTCACCCTGCAGCCGGGTGATCCGCGCGTGGATGGCGTGAAGTTGGTGATCGGTGCGGGCACCGGGCTGGGCATGGCACTGCTGCTGGGCGACCGGGTGCTGCCCAGCGAGGGTGGCCATGTCGGCTTTTCCCCGCAGGACGAGTCGCAGGTTCGCCTATGGGCAGCGCTGATGCGCGAACATGGGCGGGTGACCGCCGAACGCGTGATTTCCGGACCGGGGCTGGCGGCGATTCATCGCGTGCTGGCCGGTATCGAGACCGATCCGGCGACGATTGCCGAACAGGCGCTGGCGGGTCCGTCCGCCGCCCGTCGCTCGGTCGAAGTCTTTCTGTCCGCCTATGGCGCCTTCGCGGGTGACATGGCGCTGGCGACCATGGCGCGTGGTGGCGTCTATCTGGCTGGCGGCATTATTGGCAAGATACTGCCGCTGCTGCATTCCGGCGCTTTTCTGGCCGCGTTCAACGCCAAGGCGGAGCATGCGGGCCTCGTGGCACGGATGCCGGTGCATGTGGTGACCGACCCGGAAATCGGCCTCGCCGGTGCTGCGCTACAGGTAGCGAGGCTGGGCTCTTGACGAATGTCAACAAGCTGAAAGATGCATGGTGTATAAAGGTCATGGATTCATCACCCATCCCACAAGGAGACAGCAACCATGCCAAAAGCAAGCGAGGCCGGCGACAAGCCGGTAAAGAAAGTTAAAACGGAATCAAAAGCGAAGCCGGAGAAGACGGACAAAGTCAAATCTGCCTCTGCGGAGAAAGCAGCCAAGACCGTCAAGGCGAGCGTCAAGGCGGCTGATACGCCTGTTGTTGCCAAGGCTGCGGCCAAAGTCCCGACCAAGAGGGCTTCTGCACCCAGGCAGACAGCCAGCGATGCCAAAAAAGGCAATGTTCCGGCGCTGTCGGACGAGCAGCGTCGGTACTATGTCGAGGTCGCGGCCTACTACATCGCCGAGCGTCGCGGTTTCAGTGGCAGCCAGCTTGAGGATTGGGTTCAGGCCGAAGCCGAAATCGACCAATTGTTACGCGAGGGCATTCTCAAGCCGTAAGGACAACGCATTTCTGCATCTGCTCCCGCCCGCCAGAGGGAGTTTTTCCGGCTAACCGGAAAAAATAAATACAAAATAGATGGGCGGGCAAGACAAGAAAACATAGGGAGCCAATCATGCAACACGATCTACCACTCAACGATCCGCAGGCCACGCATGGCCGTTTCGTCAGTCACCTGACGCGTTCCACCTACGCGATTATCCTGGCCGGAGGCCGCGGCAGCCGGTTGATGCAGTTGACCGATTGGCGCTCGAAGCCGGCGGTACCCTTCGGCGGCAAGTTCCGCATCCTCGATTTCACACTATCCAACTGTGTCAATTCCGGCATCCGCCGCATCGGTGTGGCGACGCAGTACAAGGCGCAGAGCCTGATCCGGCATCTGCAGCGCGGCTGGAGCTTCCTCGACGGCCGCTTCGACGAGTTCATCGACCTGCTGCCCGCGCAGCAACAGATCGGCGAGGACTGGTACCAGGGCACGGCGGACGCCGTGTTCCAGAACCTCGACATGCTGCGGCGCAATCAACCGAAGTACGTGCTGATCCTTTCGGGCGATCACATCTACAAGATGGACTATGGCCGCATGCTGGCCCAGCACGCGCAGACCGATGCCGACCTGACGATCGCCTGCATGGACGTGCCGCAGGAAGAAGCCACCGCCTTCGGCGTCATGGGCGTCGATGAGGAAAATCGCATCGTCAGCTTCCTCGAAAAGCCCAAGGATCCGCCCTGCATCCCGGGTCAGCCCGGCCGTTCGCTGGCCAACATGGGCGTTTACGTCTTCAATGCGGCCTTCCTCTACGAGCAACTGATCCGCGATGCCGACGATCCGCATTCCGACCACGATTTCGGCAAGAACGTCATTCCGCACATTCTTGGCCGCTATCGCGCCTATGCCCACAGCTTCGCCGACAGTTGCGTTGGCGTGCCCGAAAACGGCGTGCCCTACTGGCGCGACGTCGGCACGATCGATGCCTATTGGGAAGCGAACATCGAACTGACCAAGGTCTCGCCCGAACTCAACATGTACGACGAAGAGTGGCCGATCTGGACGCATCAGGAGCAGTTGCCGCCAGCCAAATTCGTTTTCGACGAGGATGACCGGCGCGGCATGGCGATCGATTCGCTGGTCTCGGGCGGCGACATCATCAGCGGCGCCGTCGTGCGCCGTTCGCTGTTGTTCTCGCGGGTTTTTGTCCATAGCTGGGCCGAAGTCGAGGATGCGGTGATCCTGCCGGATGTCGAAATCGGCCGGCGCTGCAAGATTCGTCGCGCCGTCATCGACAAAAGCTGCAAGGTTCCCGATGACATGACGATCGGCTACGATCTCGACGAAGATCGCAAGCGTTTCCACGTCACCGAGAAAGGCATCTGCCTGGTGACCCCGGAAATGCTCGGACAGAAGATCCACCACATCCGCTGAACCTTTCCGGACGCCCGTTGCTGCGTGCCTGCCGCTTGCCGGCAGGTTCGGCGCAGCGGGCAAGCTGCGTAAAATCGCGCCATTCAAAACAAGGACAACCGAACCATGGCCGGCACCCTCTTCCAACTCGAAGTCAATCCCAAGCTCCCCGCCCGACTGGCCCGCCTCGACGATCTGGCCAACAATCTCTGGTACAGCTGGGATCGGCCGACACGTACCCTGTTCGCCCGTCTTGGCCAGAAACTGTGGGGCGCGGTCGGCCATAGTCCGAAGGCTTTCCTCAAGCGCGTCGACCAGCACCGCCTCGACGAGGCGGCCGACGATCCCGTCTTCCTCGGCGCCCTGGCCCGCGTGCTGTCGGCCTACGATACCTATCACGAGAGTCCGGGACGCGAGCATGGCCCGCATCTGGAAGACGGTGCCCTGATCGCCTACTTCTGCGCCGAATTCGGTTTTCATGAAAGCCTGCCGATCTATTCCGGCGGCCTCGGCATTCTCGCCGGCGACCACTGCAAGACCGCCAGCGACATGAATCTGCCCTTCGTCGGCATTGGCCTGCTGTACCGCCAGGGTTACTTCCTGCAGAGCATCGATGGCGAGGGCCGCCAGCATGCGCTCTATAACGATGCCGACTTCGACGACCTGCCGGTGAAGCCGGTGCTGCGTCCTGATGGCAGCGACCTCAAGGTGCAGGTACGCTTGCCGGGGCGTCACCTGCACATCAAGGTCTGGTCGACGCGCGTTGGCCACATCACGCTGTACCTGCTCGACACCGACCTCGAGGAAAACTCAGCGCATGACCGCAACATCGCCCACCGGCTGTACGGTGGTGACCGCAACACCCGGCTGGAGCAGGAAATCGTCCTCGGCATGGGGGGGGTACGCGCACTGGCCGAAATGGGTCTGCAGCCCACCGTGTGGCACATCAACGAGGGTCATGCCGCCTTTCTGATCCTCGAACGCATGCGCGACCTGATCAAGGTCGGCCTCGACTTCCCGGGCGCGCTCGAAGCCGTGGCCAGCAATACGGTATTCACCACCCACACGCCGGTGCCGGCTGGCCACGACCATTTCGCCGAGGAGACGATCGGCCGCTACTTCGAGGAATGCTGCCACGACATGGGCTGCGACATCGGCAGCCTGCTGGCGCTCGGCCGCATCGACCACGAGCCGGACTTCAACATGACGGCACTGGCGATTCGCGGCTCGCGTTTCCAGAACGGCGTGTCGCGCATTCACGGCGGTGTTTCCGCCGAGATCTGCGCCGATCTGTGGCCGCAGATCGAGCCGTCCGAAAATCCCATCGGTTACGTGACCAACGGTGTGCATGTGCCCACCTTCCTGTCCGACCTCTGGCACGATACCTTCGATCGCGTGCTCGGCCCGGCCTGGCATCAGCGCCTTACCGACGCGCAGTGCTGGGCGGCGATCCACGAGATTCCCGACCATACCTTCTGGAGCGTGCGTCAGTCGATCAAGGCGCAGATGCTGCATTTGGTTCGGCACCGCGTGACCCAGCAGCACGTGCGCAACCAGAGTTCCCAGTCGCACATCGACCGCTTGCTGCAACTGGCCGACCCCGAGAATCCCAATGTGCTGACGATCGGCTTCGCCCGCCGGTTCGCCACGTACAAGCGCGCCACGCTGCTGTTCCGCGATCTGGAATTGCTCAAGCGCATCATCTGCAATCCCGAGCGGCCGGTGCTGTTCATCTTCGCCGGCAAGGCCCATCCGGCCGACGAACCGGGGCAGGCCTTCATCCGCCGCATCCATGAAGTCGCCGCGATGCCCGAGTTCGAGGGCCATTTCCTGCTCGTCGAAGGCTATGACCTGCGTCTCGCCCGCCGTCTGGTTTCCGGCGTCGATGTCTGGCTCAACAACCCGATCTATCCGCTCGAGGCTTCCGGGACGTCGGGCATGAAGGCGGCGATCAACGGTGTCATCAACCTCTCCGTGCTCGATGGCTGGTGGGGCGAGGGTTATCACCGCGACGAGGAAGGTGCCAACGGCTGGGCGATCAAGCCGGCGTCGAGCATCCATGACGAAGAACGGCGCGACCAGGAAGAGGGCCGTTCGCTTTACGAGATCCTGCAGGACAAGGTCGTGCCGACCTACTACGCGCGCGGCCCGATGGGCTATTCGCCAGGCTGGGTGGACATGGCGAAACGTTCAATAGCCACCATCACGCCGCGCTTCAATTCGCAGCGCATGGTCGGCGAATATGTGAACAAATACTACGCGCCGGCCGACCATCAGTGGCGGCGCAAGAGTGCCGGCCATTACGCGGCAGCCCGTACGCTGGCAGACTGGAAACAGAAGGTGCGGCAGGCGTGGCCGCAGGTTGCCCTGCGCCGTGTCGATGATCAGCGCAAGCGCATCGCCTATGGCGAGCGCCTGCGCTTCGAGGTCGCGGTGCGGCTTGGCCCTCTTGCGCCGGACGATGTCGCCATCGAAATGCTGATGTCGCGGCCGAGTTCCAATGCCAAGTCGAAACCGCCGCGCAGCCTGTTCCTCGAATATCAGGGACCGGGCCAGGAGGGCGAGAACATCTACGCGATTGAACTGATGCCGGATGTCTGCGGCAAGATCAACTATCGTATCCGCGCCTACCCCCACCACGAACTGCTCACCCATCCCTTCGAAATGGGCATGATGCTCTGGTTATGACACCCATCCTGAATTCGCCGGCCTGGAAGCACGCCGAGCGCCATGCGC
Organism: uncultured Methyloversatilis sp.; assembly: GCA_964395815.1. Lineage (GTDB taxonomy): Bacteria > Pseudomonadota > Gammaproteobacteria > Burkholderiales > Rhodocyclaceae > Sulfuricystis. Next base: position 2,288 of record CAYNCH010000036.1, on the reverse strand, counting down.
ACGGCCTGCGCGATGTTCATCTGCGGACCCTGTTCGATGAGGATCCGGCTCGTTTTGCCCGCCTGTCGGTACGCTGGAGTGCGGGTGACGACTGGCTGCTTGACCTTTCCAAGCAGCGTCTCCGGCCCGAGACCCTGCCCCTGCTGGCCGGCTTGTGGGAAGCTGCCGACGTGCCCGGCTGGATCGCGAAGATGCGCGCCGGCGTACCGATCAACCATACCGAGGGACGCGCCGTGCTGCACGTGGCGCTGCGTCATGCGGGCGGACCGATCGCCGTCGACGGCCAGGATGTGATGCCCGATGTGCGCGCCGTGCTGGAGAAGATGCGTGCTTTCTGCAATGCCGTTCATTCCGGACAGTGGCGTGGCGCGACCGGCGAGCCGATCACCGATGTGGTGAATATCGGCATCGGCGGCTCCGACCTCGGGCCGCGCATGGCCACACAGGCGCTCGCCGCCCATCGCATTCCGCACCTCCGGGTCCATTACGTCGCCAACGTCGATGGCGCCGACCTGGCGACGACGCTGGCCGGCCTGAGCCCGCGCACCACATTGTTCATCATCGCCAGCAAGACCTTCACCACGCAGGAGACGATGCAGAACGCGTGCTCGGCACGCGACTGGCTGACAGCGACGCTTGGCCAGGCGGCGGTGAGCCGGCACTTCGTCGCGGTGTCCACCGCGCTCGACAAGGTGGCTGCCTTCGGCATCGACCCGGCCAATGCCTTCGCATTTTGGGACTGGGTTGGTGGCCGCTTCTCGCTCTGGTCCGCCATCGGCCTGCCGTTGGCACTGGCCATCGGTTTTGACAATTTCGAGCGACTGCTCGCCGGCGCCCGGGCGATGGACGAGCATTTCTTCACCGCGCCACCAGAGGAAAACCTGCCTGCGCTGCTGGCGCTGATTGAATTGTGGAATGCCGATTTCATCGGTTTGCAGACGCGTGCCGTGCTGCCCTACAGCCAGTCGCTGGGCCTGTTGCCGCGCTACCTTCAGCAGCTCGAAATGGAAAGCCTGGGCAAGCAGATCGACCGGGATGGCAAGCTCGTGGGCTGCCCTACGTTGCCGATCCTCTGGGGCGAACCGGGGACCAACGGGCAGCACGCGTTCTACCAGTTGCTGCATCAGGGCGGCCGAGCGTTGTCCTGCGAGTTCATCGCCTGCCGGGAGGCCGATTTTCCAGTTCCCGGCCATCATGAAAAGCTGCTCGCCAACTGTTTTGCGCAAAGTGCCGCGCTGATGAAGGGCAAGACCGAGGCCGAGGCGCGGGCCGAGCTCGAAGACGCCGTCCCACCAGCACCGACTTTTTTGGCGCCCTACAAGATCTTCCCCGGCAACCAGCCATCGACGACGCTGCTCCTGCCGCGGCTCGACCCATGGAACCTCGGCGCACTCATCGCCTTGTACGAACACAAGGTATTCACGCTCGGCGTACTCTGGCATCTCGACGCCTTCGACCAGTGGGGCGTCGAATACGGCAAGCAGATCGCTAGTTCGCTGTTGCCGATGATCGAGGGCCGGACCCCGGTCGCGGGCGTCGACAGCTCGACCGCCGGCCTGATTGCCGCGGTGTTGCCATGAACGTACTGTTCGCCACCTCGGAAATGGCCCCCTGGGTCAAGACCGGCGGTCTCGGCGATGTCGCAGCCGCCCTGCCGCCGGCATTGCAGGCGATCGGCTGCGATGTCCGCATCCTCGTGCCGCGCTACCCGGCCCTGCGCGCAGCCTTTCCCGAGGCCGAGCATCTCGTGCACCTGCCCTGGATGGGCGGCCACCTGCCCGCCGCAGACCTGTTCGTCGCCCAGCTCGGCGCGCAGTCCTTCCTGCTGCTCGATTGCCCGATGCTGTTCGATCGTCCCGGCAATCCCTATCTCGGGCCCGAAGGGCGCGACTGGCTCGACAATCACCTGCGCTTCGGCCTGCTGTCGCGGGTCGCGGCACGACTCGCCGGCACGGCATCGCCGCTCGACTGGCGGCCCGACATCCTGCATTGCCATGACTGGCAGACGGGGCTCGCACCCTACTACTTGCGCCACTACGAGCCGGGTGGTGCGGCGACGGTGATGACCATTCACAACCTCGCCTTTCAGGGGACCTTCCCGCCGCAACTGCTCGACGAACTGGCGCTGTTCGCCAGTGACTGGCACATGGAAGGCGTCGAGTATTACGGCCGCATCTCGTTCCTGAAGGCCGGCCTGGCGCGCGCCGACGCGATCACGACCGTCAGCCCGACCTATGCGCGTGAAATCCTTGAAGAGACCGAGGGCATGGGCATGCAGGGGCTGCTGC
>CAYNCH010000035.1:0-10441 GCA_964395815.1 uncultured Methyloversatilis sp. | reverse complement strand
GGTTCATCTGCAGGCGGCAGGGCAGGCCATTGCGCTGGGCGAACTGCGTGACGTGGTGTTCGACCGCGGCGGCCAGGCCCAGGCTGTCGAGCATCGCCGGCCGCAGATCCTCGGAAATGCGCCGCAGCGAGACGATGCTTTGCTCCACCACGCCGAGCGCCGCGGCGGCGCGCTCGGCCGCCGTGGCTCCCAGCGAGGCGTTCGCGCCGCACTTGCCGCGCAGCCAGCCGAGGTCGAAACGCAGGGCGGTCAGCGCCTGGCCCAGTTCGTCGTGAAGCTCGCGGGCGATGCGCGTGCGCTCTTCTTCGCGCACGGTTTCCAGGAAGGCGGCCAGTTCGCGCAGCCGGATTTCCGACTCCTCGAGACGCTGCTTGTGCTGTTGCAGGACAGCTTCGTTCTCGCGGCGTTCGCTTTCGATCAGCATGTGTTCGGCCGCGCGGCGGCGCACGAACGTCCAGTAATAGAGCAGGGCGGCCAGGCCGGCGAACCAGATGCCGGTATGCCAGTACTGGATGCCCCGCCACGCCGGCTCCTGCGCCGTCCAGTAGGTGTTGAGGTCGATCGTCACCGCCGCCCCACCGCGCAGGCCGCCGACCGGAACCAGGGTTTCACGGTGGCATTCGAGGCACTCCTCGTCCATGCGCATCGGAATCATGACGCGCATCAGGCCATGCCCCTTTTTGCGGGGCATCGATTCGGCCACGATCTTGGAGCCCTGCTCAAGGGTTTTCAGGGCCTGCGCCTCCCATTCGTCCGGGGCGTTCTTGCGGTTGAGCAGCTGCAGCGAGGTCAGCCGCTCCTTGCTGCCGTACTCCTTGTTGCTGACTTCCTGGATGCCCATCAGGATATGGATCGAGGTCAGCGAGATCAGCTTGTGGCTCTCGCCGGTGAAGCGCACGGCCACCACGCGCTCCTGCTCGCTGAGAGCGTCGACGTTCGGTGCGAGGTCTTCCTTGATATAGACGCCGCCGACTTCCGAGGCCCACTTGCGGATCGCCATGTCCTTCTTGAGGTTGGCGATGGCATCGATGCGGGCCAGTTCCATGGCGGTGCGGTTCAGCTGCTCGCGCTGTGTCCACAGGGAGAACAGCACCAGCAGCGTCCACACCACGGCGGCGAGCAGCAGCATGGCCGGGGTGGCGATTTGCGAGAGAGGATTCTCGCGGTGGGCGGCTTGGATGGGCATGGCGACATTTTAGAAGCTTCCGTTCCGCACTCCGGTAGAATCCGCCGCCCATGAAGACGACTTTCCTCGATTTCGAGCAGCCGGTCGCGGAGCTCGAAGCCAAGATCGAACAGCTGCGCTTCGTCCAGGACGATTCCGCCGTCGATATTTCCGACGAGATCGGCCGGCTGGAAAGCAAGAGCGCGGCACTGGTCAAGGACATTTACGGCAAGCTGACGCCGTGGCAGATCGCCCAGGTGGCACGCCATCCGCAGCGCCCCTATTCGCTCGACTATTTCGGGCTGATCTTCACCGACTTCGTCGAGCTGCATGGCGACCGCGCCTTCGCCGACGACCGGGCGATCGTCGGCGGCATGGCCCGCTTCAACGGCCAGTCCTGCGTGGTGATCGGCCACCAGAAGGGGCGCGACACCAAGGAAAAGATCCACCGCAATTTCGGCATGCCGCGGCCCGAGGGCTATCGCAAGGCTCTGCGTCTGATGCGCTTGGCCGAGCGCTTCGGCCTGCCGGTGTTTACCTTCGTCGATACGCCGGGCGCCTATCCCGGCATCGGTGCCGAGGAGCGCGGCCAGTCCGAAGCAATCGGCCGCAACCTCTATGAAATGGCCGAGCTGAAAGTACCGCTGATCTGCACCATCATCGGCGAGGGCGGTTCCGGCGGCGCGCTGGCCATCGCGGCCGGCGATGCTGTGCTGATGATGCAGCATTCGACCTATTCGGTCATTTCCCCGGAAGGCTGCGCCTCGATCCTCTGGAAGAGCGCCGAGCGCGCCGCCGATGCCGCCGAGACCATGGGGATCACGGCCGCGCGGCTGAAAACGCTGGGACTGATCGATCGTGTCGTCAGCGAGCCGCCCGGCGGCGCCCATCGCGATCATCGCGCCGCCGCGCAGGCGCTGAAGAAGGCCCTGCAGGACAGTCTGCGACAACTGCAGGGCCTGTCCGCCGAAGAGCTCGTCGAACGGCGCTACGAGCGCCTGATGAGCCATGGCAAGTTCAAGGAAGTCGCGCCCCACTGAACGCCTGGAGCAGGCGCTGGCCGCCTGCCTCGCCCGGCATGTCGTGGCGGGGCAGCATCTCGTCGTCGGCTTGTCCGGCGGTGTCGATTCCGTTGTCCTGCTGCACGCGCTGGCGGCCATGCGCGCCGCATCGCCCGGGGTCTTCGCGCTGTCCGCATTGCATGTGCATCACGGCATCAGCCCGAATGCCGGCCACTGGGAAGCTTTCTGCCGCGACCTGTGCGCGCGTCTCGACATTTCCCTCGCCTGTGCGCGCATCGCCGTCGAACGCGCATCCGCTGACGGCCTCGAAGCGGCCGCACGCCGTGCCCGTCATCAGGCTTACCGGGTCGCGGCCGCCGATGCCGACTGGATCGTGCTCGCCCAGCATCGCGACGACCAGGCCGAGACCCTGCTGTTCAACCTGCTGCGCGGCACGGGACTGGCCGGAGCGGCGGCGATGCGCGCGCGCAACGGTCGTCTGTTGCGGCCGCTGTTGTCCGTCAGCCGTGCCGACATCGAGGCTTGCGCGCGCGAACACGCACTCGACTGGATCGAGGATGAAAGCAATGCCGACATCCGTCATACGCGCAATTTCCTGCGTCACCGCATCCTGCCGGAATTGCATGACCGTTTTCCCGCGGCCGGCAAGAGCCTCGCCGCCGCTGCCGCGCGCTTCGGCGAGGCGCTGGAGTTGCTCGATGCGCTCGCCCGGGTCGATCTGGCCGGAGCGGAAGATTTTCCCCTCGATATCGTCTGCATCGATCGGCTGGACGAGGCCCGGGCGCGCAACGTGCTGCGTTACCTGCTGGCGCGGCGGCAGGTGATGATTCCGAGCGAAGCGCGCCTCACCGAAGCGGTGCGGCAGATGCGCAGCGCCGGTCCGGACCGCCATCCGGCACTGGTGCTCGGCGACTGGCGTCTGCTGCGCCGCCGCGGCCGGCTCTATCTCGAACCGGTCACGGGCGGCGACAGCACCGAGACCTGCTGAGCCAGTTCGACGGCCGAGCGTACCCCCATTTTTTCGAAGATGCGGGCACGGTGGACCTCGACGGTGCGCATGGCGATCTGCAGGTCGTCGGCGATCACCTTGTTGAGCTTGCCGGCGAGGATGGCGACCATCACCTCGCGTTCGCGCTCAGTCAGGGTGGCGACCTTCTCTTCGACCTGGGCGCGCTCGCCGTCCCGCCAGCGCCGACTTTCCTCGAACTGGAGCGCCTCGATCACGCGGTCGGCGAGTTCGTTGTCGTTGAAGGGTTTCTCGATGAAGTCGAAGGCGCCCTGCTTGAGGGCCCTGACGGCCAGCGGCACGTCGCCGTGGCCGGTGAGGAAGATCGTCGGCATGGCGCAGCCCAGCGCCTGTAGCCGGTCGAACAGCTCGATGCCGGTCATGCCGGTCATGCGGATATCGAGGATCAGGCAGCCGCTCATCGCCGCGTCGTAATCGGCGAGGAAGGCTTCGGCCGAAGGCCAGGCACGGAGGTCCATGCCCCGCGAACGCAACAGCCAGGCCAGCGCATCGCGAATGGCGGCGTCGTCATCGACGAGGTAGGCAATCCGATTGTTCATGGCGGCGTGGTTGGCAGGGAGATGCTGAAGATACTACCGCCTTCCGGATTGGCCGCAAACCCGAGGCGGCCATGGTGGGCCTCGACGATGGAGCGGCAGATGTTGAGGACCACGCCAAGACCTTCGTTCTTGGTCGTGAAGAAAGGTTCGAACAACTGGTCGGCCTCCTCGACGGAAATGCCGCAGCCACGGTCGGCGATCGCGATGCGGATCTGCCCGGCGGTCTGAGCAGCGCTTACGGTCAGCGTGCGCTCTTCGGCCGGCGTGTCGCGCATCGCCTCGATACCGTTGCGCATCAGGTTGAGGATGGCCTGGCCGAGCAGGATGCGGTCGGCTTGCAGGATCGGCAGGTCCGCGGCGAAAGCGCGCACGATGCGCACCTGCTGGCGGCGCGCATCGACTTCGATCAGCGCGGCAAGGTCGGCGAGCAGCGCGGACAGGTCGCAGGGCTCGGACTTAGGTTCGTGGCGGCGGGCGAATTCGTAGATGCGGCGGATGATGCGGCCGGCGCGTTGCGCCTGTTCCTGGCATTTGGCGAGTGCGCTGTCGATCGCGTGGCAGTCCGTGCTGCCGCCTTCGATCAGGTTGCGGCAGCCGGTGGTGTAGCCGGAAATGGCCGCGAGCGGCTGATTCAGTTCGTGGGCGAGGCTCGACGCCATCTCGCCCATCGAGATCAGGCGGGCGCTGGCCTGCAGGCGTTCCTCCTGCTGGCGGGCCAGTTCGCCGACGCGCTTGCGCTCGGTGATGTCGACCACCGAGCCCATCCAGCCGGTATGGCGGCCGGTGCTGTCGATCAGCGGCGCTTCGTGGATCAGCGCGTCGAAGATCTCGCCGTTCTTGCGGCGGAACTTGATCTCGAAGCCCTCGCTCGGCGCCTGTCCCGCCAGCACGCGGGCGTGCATCTCGCGTGTTTCCTCCAGGTACTCATCGGCCCAGTAGGGCATCGGCGGCAGGCGGCCGACTAGTTCCGCCGCCGACCAGCCGACCATGCGGCAGAAGGCGGGGTTCACGTAGGTGATCTGGCCGTCGAGCTGGCGCGCGCGCAGTCCGGTCTGCACCGAATCCTCCATCGCCTTGCGGAAGGCGACCTCGGTTTTCAGCGCGGCTTCCGTGGCGAGGCGGCGCTGCACGTCGCGGCGCAGCGCCCACAGACTCAGCAGCACGAGAATTGCCAGCAGCACCAGCGCCGCCGAGATCAGGCGGCCAGCCAGCGGCGTCGGTGTCCGGTAGGGTGTGGCGCGCAGGATCAGGCCATGGCCCGGGGGGTCGAAGGGAATCTGATAGGCCGCGTCGGTGTCGACCGCATCGATCTTGGAACGCCGGCCCAGTGGCTGGCCGGACTGGTCGGCGATGCCGATGCGATAACGCTCGCCCAGCCACCAGGGCACCGAATCCTCCAGCAGGCGGCGGATCGAATAGATGCCCACGACTGTGCCGGCCAGCGTGCCGCGGCGATAGACCGGTGCATGCATCTCGAACTGCCAGTCGTCCCCCACCACCCGGTAGGCGGCGCCATACACGGGGCGGCCGAGCGATTCGGCCAGGCGGCTGACCGGGCTGGACGGCGTCGCCTCCAGGCTGGCGTCGCTGCGTGCCGCCGTCGCTGCCACCGGGGGCAGTGCCTGGCGCATACGGCCGTCGCGATCGAGCCAGAGGATCTGCTGCAGTCCCGAATTGTTGTCGAGCAGCGCGCGGGCATGCGCTTCGAAGGTTTCGGGCTGCTCGATGCGTTCGGGATCGAAGCGTCCCATCAGCTCCTCGTTGTGGGCGAACAGGAAATGCAGATTCTGTTCGAGCCACAACATGTCGCTGATCAGCGTGGCGCGCTGTTCTTCCTGCTCGGAACGGTCGAGATACCAGAGCAGGGCGATGACGGCGGCGACGAACAGCGAAAAGGCGAGCCGCGGCAGCCACCAGAGCAGGTTCGCGCCCGGGCCCGGCGATGCTCTCGAAAAAGTCGGCGCGGGCGAGACGGCGGGTGGCATGCTCAAACTCCGAGATAGCGGTGCCAGATCCCGTGATCGGCATCGAGCGCGGCGGAACTGCCGCGCCAGACGACGCGGCCCTTCTCGATAATCGTGTGGTGATCGGCGAGCGCGATCAGGCGCTCGACGTACTTGTCGATGACGAGGATGGTCTGGCCGGCGGCCCGCAGCGCCGCGAGGCAGCGCCAGATCTCCTCGCGGACCAGCGGCGCCAGACCCTCGGTCGCCTCGTCGAGGATGAGCAGGCGCGGGTTGGTGGTCAGTGCCCGGCCGATGGCGAGCATCTGCTGTTCGCCCCCGGACAGCTGGTGGCCCAGGTTGTGCCGGCGTTCGGCGAGTTGCGGGAAGAAGGCGAACACCTTGTCTGCCGTCCAGGGATCGGTGCTGCCGCTGCGGTTGACGGCGAAGGCGACGAGGTGCTCCTTTACCGTGAGGTTCGGGAACACTTGCCGGCCTTCCGGCACCAGCGCGATGCCGCGGCGGGCGATGCGGTCGGGCCGCTGCCCGGCGATGTCGTCGCCGGCGAAGCGGATGCGGCCGCCGCGCGGTGGCGTCAGGCCGCAGATTGCCCGCACCGTCGTGGTCTTGCCCATGCCGTTGCGGCCGAGCAGGGTGGCGACCTCGCCGCTGCGGATGACGAGGCCGATGTCGAACAGGACCTGGCTCTCGCCATAGGCGGCCTGCAGGGCATCGATCTCGAGGAGTGCCGTCATTGCACGTCGTCTCCGAGATAGGCGCGGCGCACTTCCGGGTCGTTGCGAACGGCTTCCGGCGTACCGCTGGCGACGATGCGGCCGGCCACCAGCACCGAAATGCGGTCGGCCAGGCGGAACACCACATCCATGTCGTGCTCGACCAGCAGCACCGTCTGCCCGCCCTTGAGCGATTCGATCAGGGCGGCCATATGCGCCGATTCCTCCGGCCCCATGCCGGCCAGCGGCTCGTCGAGCAGCAGCAGGCGCGGGCGCGTGGCGAGCGCCATCGCCAGTTCCAGCACGCGTTGCTGGCCGTGGGCGAGGTCGCCGGCATGCGTACCGGCGTCTTCCGCCAGGCCGACGCGGCCGAGCCATTCCTCGGCTTCCTCGATCATGGCAAAGTCGGCGCTGGCAGGACGGCAGAAACGGAAGCTCGATCCGAAATCGCGCCGGCGCGCCTGCACCGCCAGCCGCACGTTCTCCAGCACGGAGAGTTGCGGGAATACCTGGGTGATCTGGTAGGAGCGCGTGATGCCGCGCGCCACGCGCTCGTGCATCGACAGATGGGCGATGTCCGCGCCGGCGAAACGCAGCATACCGGCGTCCGGCCGCAGACCGCCCGAGATCAGATGCACCAGCGTCGTCTTGCCGGCGCCGTTGGGGCCGATCAGCGCGTGGATCTCGCCGGGCATGACGCGCATGTCGACGCCGTTGGTGGCCCACAGGCCGCCGAAGTGGCGCTTCAGTCCGGCGATTTCGAGCAGCGGCGTCATCGTGCGGCCTTGCGTTGCCAGGCACGATCGATCAGGCCCGCCAACCCCTTGGGCGCGAACAACACCACCGCGAGCAGGGCAAGACCGACATACAGATGGCTGTGCTCGGTCAGCCGGCCGAGGGCTTCCTCGAGGCCGAGCAGCGCGAGTGCGCCGAGCACGCCGCCATAGCGGTGGCCGACACCGCCGAGGATCACCATCACCAGTAGCATGCCCGACTGTGTCCAGACCAGCTGCGTCGGGCTTGCCATGCCGTTCTGGTTGGCCAGCAGCGCGCCGGCGAGGCCGGCGACGGCCGCGCCGATGACGAAGCAGACCAGCTTGAGGCGCAGCACCGGGTAGCCGAGCGCCTCCATGCGCGTCTCGTTCTGTCGCAGTCCGGCCAGCGCCCGGCCATAGCGCGAAGCGGCGAGGCGCTGCAGCGCGAACAGGCTGGCGACCAGCAGCGCCAGCGCGATCCAGTAGAGCGTCGCATCGTCGGCGAGATCGAAGGGCACCAGCGTCGAGCGCTGTATCAGCGGCAGGCCGTCCTCGCCGCCGGCGAAGGCGAAGGACACGACGGTGTAGTAGATCATCTGTGCGAACGCCAGCGTGATCATGATGAAGTACACCCCGCGCGTGCGCAGCGACAGCGTGCCGATCGGCAGCGCGACGAGCGTGGCGATGCCGATGGCGGCCGGCCAGGCGAGCCAGGCCGAGGCGATGCCGGCTTCCATCAGCAGCGCAACGGCGTAGGCGCCGAGGCCAAAGAAGGCGGCATGGCCGAAAGCCACCATGCCGCCATAACCGACGATGAAGTTGAGGCTGGTGGCGGCCAGCGCGAAGATCGCGATGCGCGTGGCGAAGCCGATGTAGTAGTCCTCGCCCAGCGCCTGCAGCAGCCAGGGCACGGCAAGCGCGGCGGCGAGCAGCAGGGCGGTGCCGACAGGGTGGCCGCGGGTCATGCTCTTGCCGGGAACAGGCCGGCCGGACGCCAGATCAGGATGCCGGCCATCAGCAGGTAGATCGCGATCGACGCCAGCGCCGGGCCGAGCTGGCCGGCGACCTCCGGGCTGGCGACGGCGCGCAGCAGCGCCGGCAGCAGGGCGCGGCCGAGCGTGTCGACCATGCCGACCAGCAGGCTGCCGACCAGCGCGCCGCGGATCGAGCCGATGCCGCCGATGACGATGACGACGAAGGCGAGGATCAGGATGTTCTCGCCCATGCCGACTTGCACGGCCAGCAGCGGGCCGAGCAGCACGCCGGCCAGCGCGCACAACACTGCGCCGAGCGCGAAGATGCCGGTGAACAGCCGCCGCACGTCGATACCGAGCGCTTCCGCCATGACGCGGTTCGATGCGCCGGCGCGCACCCACATGCCGGCGCGCGTATGGCCGACCAGCCAGTAGAGCGCGCCCGCGACAGCCAGCCCGACGCCGATGATCAGCAGCCGGTAGGCCGGATAGCTGAAGCCGAACAGTTCCACCGGGCCGGACAGCGCCGGCGGCGGGTTGAGCATCAGCGGCTGTGGCCCCCAGATCATGCGCACGACGTCGTTGGCGATCAGGATCAGGGCGAAGGTCGCCAGCACCTGCGCGAGGTGGTCGCGTCGATAGAGATGGCGCAGCAGGGCGATTTCCAGCACGACGCCGACGATGGCCATGCCGAGGGCCGCCGCGGCGATGCCGACCAGGAAGGAACCCGAGGCCTGCGCGGCCGCCGCGCCGAGGTAGGCACCGCCCATGTAGAGCGAGCCGTGCGACAGGTTGATCATGTCCATGATGCCGAACACCAGCGTGAGTCCGGCGGCGAGCAGGAACAGCATCAGCCCGAACTGCAGGCCGTTGAGTGTTTGCTCGAAGATCAGCTGAGCCATCGGCGCATCATGCCGAACCGTGCGGACCGCACTGGCTGCAGCGCCTAGGCGGGGCGGGGCGGCTTGTTGGGTCTGGGCTGGTTGGGCCGGTTGCCGCCAGGATTGCCGGGATTGCCGGGGTTATGGCCGCCGGGTTTGCGCGGCTTGGCCTTGAAGCGGTTTTTCGACATGCCGCCGCCACCGCCACCGCTGACGCCCGGCTTGCCGGAGTAGCCATAGGCAGGCTGGCCGCTGGCGCGGTTGCCGGGGGCGGTCTGGATTTCGAGTTCGTTCAACTCGTCCCATTCCGCATCGGTGCGATCGCGCTCGGGAATCGACATCAGCTCGCGAATGCGACGGCGCGGGTCGAAGACGGGTTGGGACGGAACGGGGGCGGGGGCTGGCTGGGCAGCGACTGCCGTGACAACGGTTTCGGAAGAAGCAGGCGCTTCGTTCTCCAAGGGATCGACGTTCATGCAATTCAGGTTTCGGAACAAGCGCGGTTTCCGCGCGAATGCCGGAAGCTTTTGAGCTCGAATTTTCCCGGCGGGTACGGATTGCAGCCGTGTCGTTTTGCCGCACAGGGCATGGCAAAGCATTCACGACGGGCGGATACTAACCCGCTTTCGTATGCGTGTCCACATGTAGCGGCTGCCGGAGTGCGCCGGCGCGAACCTATAATCAAGTGCTTGCATGGATTTCGCCGAAATGGTCAAGGAACCGAACGACGCCCGCTCGCTGCTGCGCTGGCAGCACATCTTCGAACACTCCGAGTGGGGCATCGTCATCGGGAGCGCCGACGGCGAGACGCTCGAAACCATGAACACCGCTTTTGCCCGCATGCATGGCTATACCGTCGAGGAGCTGGCTGGCCGGCCGATGATCGACGTGTGCGCGTCCGAGTGCCGGGCGATGGTGGCCGAAAATATCCGGCTGGCCGATGAGCGCGGCCACCATCTGTGGGAGTCCTGGCATGTGCGGCGCGACGGTTCGCGTTTCCCCGTGCAGATCGACGTGACGGCGGTGAAGGATGAAGATGGCCAAGTGTCCTACCGGGTCGTCAACGTGCAGGATATCACCGCGCTGAAACGCCACGAGGAGGAGTTGCTGCGCTCGCGCCAACTGTTGCGCGAGCTGGCGGCGCATCGCGAACAGATTCGCGAGGAAGAGCGCGCGCGCATTGCCCGCGAGGTCCACGACCAGCTCGGCCAGTACCTGACGGCTCTGCGCATGGATGCCGCACTGCTCAACCTCAGTTTCGGTGCGGACAATCCCGAACTCGCCGCACGCGTCGAAGGCATGAAGCAGACCATCGACACTACCATTGGCGTCGTGCGCGATGTGGCTTCGGCCTTGCGCCCGGCGGTGCTCGACATGGGGCTGGTGTCGGCGGCGGAGTGG
>CAYNCH010000034.1:0-10649 GCA_964395815.1 uncultured Methyloversatilis sp. | reverse complement strand
GCCAGACTCATGCCAAGCCATCCGGCGTCAGGTACAGCACGCGGTCGGCGGTGGCGGCGGCTTCCGGCGAATGCGTGACGAGGATGCCGATGCTGCCGGCGGCACGGATGCGCTCGCCGAGCAGCGCCAGCACACGCGCGGCATTGGCCGGGTCGAGGTTGCCGGTCGGTTCGTCGGCCAGCACCACGCGCGGCGCATGCACCAGCGCGCGGGCGATGGCGACGCGTTGCAATTCGCCGCCCGACAGCACGCGCGGATTGTCCTCCGCCCGGTCACCGAGGCCGACGGCGTCGAGCAGGCGCTGCGCCGGCGCGGCAGCGGCCGCGTCGTCGTGGCCGAGCAGCCACAGCGGCAGCATGACGTTTTGCCGCAACGACAGGTGCGGCAGGATGTGAAAGGCCTGGAAGACGAAGCCGAAGCGCTCGCGCCGCAGCCGCGTCAGCGCCGCCTCGTCGAGCGCGGCGAGGTCCTGGCCCTCCAGCGCGATGCGTCCCTCGCTCGGCGCATCGAGGCCGGCGATGAGGTTGAGCAGCGTGGATTTGCCGACGCCCGATTCGCCGACGATGGCGACGTATTCGCCGGCATTGAGGTGCAACGACACCGCCGGCAGGGCGAGGCGGCCGGCGAAACGGCGGGAGACGCGGTCAAGGAGCAGCATCGGCCGCAGCTTAACGCGCCGCCGTCCCGCCGGCGCCGACTTTTCCATGCGGCTGCCGAAGGAGTGATCGAGACTGCCGGCCGGCAGCGGCAAACCGGCGATGCGGCTGGCCTGTCGCACCGGACCGCCGGGAAAGAGCTCGTACAAGCGCTTGCGACCGCCGGGCGAGGCGAACTCCTCGTCGAGATGGCGAACGAGTTCGCGGGCAGGTTCCGGCCCGTGGGCGCGATAGCGTTCGCGCAGCGCGAAAATCACCTGCCAGTGATCCTCCGTCAGGTCTAAGGCCTCCTGGCGGGCGAGTTCCTCGGCGTGGCGCGGCGACCAGACATCCAGAGCGAACATGTGGCCATGCGGGTCGCGTTCGATCAGGCGCGCGTCGGATGCATATTTGCTGGCATCGAGCATGATGTCTCCTCCTTGTTCGGGTTGAGAAATACATGGTCCAAATATAGTATCCCGACAAGATTAGTCAACTACAGGCGCCCGGAAGAATTTCCTATCGCCTCGCAACATCCTCGCTCTTGCCGTTGTGCCGCAAAAAACTGGCCACGAGCACGACGACCGTCAGTGGCAATACATAACCGAGCATGACGCCGGAAAATGCCGGCAAGTGTTCGTGCTGCTGCGCCGCCAGTACCAGGTAGGCCGTGTAGCACGCGTAGTAGAGCAGGAACACCACACCTTCCCAGCGGGCGATTTCGCGCCCGGTGAGAGTGATCGGCAGGCAGGCGAGCGCCACCGCGAGCATCACCCACAAGTCGAAATTACGTGCTGCCGCCGAGACGGGAATGCCGTCGGTGGAAACCAGTCCGGCCAGCCCCAGGCAGGCGAAGATGTTGAAGACGTTGCTGCCAACCACGTTGCCCACCGCGATGTCGCGCTCGCCGCGCCAGGCGGCCACCAGCGACGTGGCGATTTCGGGCATCGAGGTACCGACGGCCACCACGGTCAGGCCGATCACCAGATCGCTCACGCCCAACGCGCGCGCCACCGCGACGGCCGCATCGACCAACCAGCTGGCACCCAGCACCAGCAGAACCAGCCCGCCGACAATCAGCAGCGCCTGTACGCTCCAGTGGGCATCCCAGCGGCTGGACGTGTCCGGCAGTTCATCGCTGAACTCCTCCTGGACGGCCCGGCTGGCGGCGCGCGACTGGCGCACCAGAAATACGGTGTAGACGATCACGAGGGCGAACAGCAGCAGACCGTCCGCATGACTGACGACCCCGTCCAGGGCCATCACGACCAGCAGCAGCGAAGCGCCGATCATGATCGGGATTTCCTGCCGGATCACCTGCTCCGCGACGGCCAGCGGCACTATTAGCGCCGACAGCCCGAGAATCAGCAGGACGTTGGCAATATTGCTGCCGACGACATTGCCCACCGCCATGTCGGGGTTGCCGCCAAGCACCGCATCCACCGAAACCGCCAACTCCGGTGCGCTGGTGCCGAAAGCCACTACCGTCAAGCCGACCACCAGCGGTGATATCCCGAACGACAACGCCAGCCGCGCCGCGCCGCGCACCATCAGCTCGGCACCGACAACCAGGGCGACCAGCCCAACCAGAAACATCGGGATGTGTTGCATCATCATCGGACACAGCTCCTGAAGCCCAGATGCAAATCGTTGCGTTCGGGCGTGAAGTAATTGCGGTATTTGGGATGCGCCATGCGCAGGTCGGTGGCACGACCGGCTCCCTTCAGCACGTAGCGATGCTCCTCGAAGCCGAAGCGCGAGTAGTCGCGGTAGGGGTGCGCCACGAAGCCGTCGAAAGGCGCGAAACGGCTGGTGGTCCACTCCCAGGCATCCCCCCATTCGAAGTCTGCGGCGGTCAGCGCAGCACATTCCCACTCCGCCTCGGTCGGCAGCCGCCGACCGGCCCAGGCGCACCAGGCCTGCACTTCGTCCCAGGTGAGATGAAGCGCGGCGGCATCGAGGTTCAGCGCCTCCCATGTACCGTAGCGCAGGGCCTGCCACTGGCCATTTTCCTGGCGCAGATAGCGCAGCTGGCCCACGGCGCCGGCCTCGACGGCCGGCAGAAAGCGCCGCCAGGTGACCGCCACGCTGTCGATGGCGAAGACGTCGAGCCTGACCGGATGCGCGACCAGCTCGTTGTCGAAGGCGAAATCCTGGCCGGTATGGCCGAGCGTCCAGGTCTGCGCCGGAATCGTCAGGTCGCGCGCAGCCGGCAGCGGGCGTTCCCACGGCCGCAGGTGCGCCGGCAGCGGAATGTCCAGCGCCTGCGCCATATAGGTTGCCGCCTCGCCGTGCATGTCCTCGTGAAAGAGGCTCAGCTGGTAGAAATAGAGATCGCGTCCGGCCGCAGCATCCTGCGCCAGCAGGGCCAGCGTTTCGTCGAGGCTCGCCGCCATGTAGGCCAGCGTACCGGCCAGGTCGGGCAGCGGCAGGTCCCAGCGCGTCGTGTGCTTGACCAGGCTGGAGTTGTAGAGTGCATCCGCCCCGGCCATGCGGCCCGCCGGCCGCGCACAGGCCGGATCGGCCGCGAGCCCCAGGTGCCGCTGCGGATTGCGCGCGATCCAGAGGTCGTAGAACCAGGCGACGTGGCCGACTTCCCAGCGCGGCGGGTTGAGCTGGGTGGAGTACGGAATCGTCAGTGCCGGACCGAGCTGCGCGACGTAGGCATCGATCAGGTCGAGCGTGCGGCGGCGCGCGTCCATGAGCGCGGCAGACAGGAATGCCGCCGAATCGGCGTTACCGGCCCCACGGGCGAGGCCGGCAATGGAATAATCGGTAGCCATGAAACGTTCTCCTTCAATCGTGATCGTGACGCCTGCGCTGGCCGACAACAACAACGGCAACTGGCGCACGGCCTGGCGTTGGCAGCGCTTCCTGACGCCACTTTACCCGACCCGGCTGGTCAAGACATGGCCGAATGCCCAGGCCGACGACGACACGGTGATGATCGCCCTGCACGCGCGCCGTTCCGCTGCGGCGATCGCGGCCTGGCACGCACGGCATGGCAGTGACCGCCTGGCGCTGGTATTGACCGGCACCGATCTCTACCGCGATATCGAGACCGATGCGGCGGGGCAGCATTCGCTGGATCTTGCGCGTTTTCTCGTCGTACTGCAGGAACTGGGTGCGCAGCGCCTGCCGCCGGCACTGCGCGCCAAGGCGCGCACGATCTTCCAGTCGGCCTCCGCCCGCAAGACGCTGGTCAAACCGGCGACGCGCCTGCGCGCAGTAGCCGTGGGTCACCTGCGCGATGAGAAGTCGCCCGACACGCTGTTCGAGGCGGCGCGACTGCTCAAGGACCGTCCCGACATCTTCCTTGATCACATCGGCGACCCGCTCGACCCGGTGCTGGCCCGGCAGGCGGAGGCAACCATGGCCGAATGCCCCCGCTATCGCTGGCTTGGCGGCCGGCCACACGAGGAAACGCGCCGGCGCATCCAGCGCGCGCACCTGCTGATCCACCCGAGCCGCATGGAGGGCGGCGCGCATGTCGTGCTGGAAGCCGCGGTCAGCGGCACCCCCGTGCTGGCCTCGCACATCGACGGCAACATCGGCATGCTCGGCACCGATTACGCCGGCTATTTCGCCTGGAGCAACGCGGCGGCGCTGGCCGCGCTGCTCGTCACCTGCCGCGACGATGCCGCCTATCTCGACCGGCTGCGCCGGCAGACCGCGGCACGCGCACCGCTGTTCTCGCCCGCCACGGAACAGGCCGGCGTGCGGCAACTCGTTGCCGCGCTCTGCGCCGACTGATTCAATCCGCGGCTGTCGTCAGGCGTACCTGCACGCGCAGGGCGGTCAGCCGCGCAGGATCGGCAATCGCCGGGTACAGGCCGCAGAACCTCACCGTTTCGGCCGGCTGCCGGCAGCTCAAGGCCTCCAGGGCTGACCGGGTGGACTCCGCCATCGGCAGCATCAGCAGGCGCGGTGCGCGCTGCTCCAGGTAGCATGCGTACAAGGCCGTCTCGCGTTCCAGTGCGGCCGCCGGCGGGATCAACAGCAGTTCGGGAAAGTCGGCGCTGGCGAGACGGCGCCCCTCCCCGGCCAGTTGCCCCTCCCCGGCCTCATCGCGCTCGATCCATGCCGGAGCGGGCAGGCACAGACGCACCAGCCAGGCGGTCAGGGGCGACCAGTCGATTTCCGCCGCCAATGCCGAACCACCCTGCCAACGCCGCGGCGGCTGGACGAGCGGCGCATGCGCCGGTACCTGGCTGGCCAGCAGCGCACACGGTTTTCCCGTAGTCGCGTCCAGCAGCCAGCATTCGCGCCGGTCGGCGAGCGCAAACGGGATAGCCGCCAGACTGGCTTCGATCGCCTCGACCAGCTGACCGCAGCGCTGGTCCGCGGTGATGCGATCGACGTGCGGCGGCAGC
Organism: uncultured Methyloversatilis sp.; assembly: GCA_964395815.1. Taxonomy (GTDB): domain Bacteria; phylum Pseudomonadota; class Gammaproteobacteria; order Burkholderiales; family Rhodocyclaceae; genus Sulfuricystis. The sequence goes on along the minus strand of CAYNCH010000034.1, from coordinate 5,641 downwards.
GCGATTTTCGCCAGCCCCTCCGCCGTCGACCACAGGCCTAGCCGGCAATAGACGGTTTCGACCTGTCCCAGGTTCAGTCGGCCCCAGCCGGTGCGTCGCTCGACACGCCATTGCAATTCCCAGTTGCGCCCGTCGGTCGATATCGCCCGCGCATCGCCGCACTCGACGACCTGCGTGACACCGAGGAAGGGGTTCAGCCGGCGTACCGCGTAGCAACGCAGCGCGTCAGGCGGAGCCATGGGTTCAGATGCCGAGCTTGCGCCGCAGTTGCGCCATCAACTCCTCGGCACCGCCCTGCATTTCCGGATCGAGAATGTCGTAGAGGTATTCGAGTTCGTCGAGCACCGCATTCATGTCGTCGGGATCGTTCAGATCCTTCATTCGGAGGGCGACCTGTTGCAAATAGACATGGGGATCGACTGCGCTCATGGGTTTCCTTTCCTGATCTGGGACTGCATGCACCCCGCCTCCAGCCGCACTATCCGGTGGCAGCGGCCCGCCAAAGCCTCGTCGTGCGTCACGAGCACCAGCGTCGTGCCTTCCTCGGCATTCATCGCGAACATCAGGTCGATGACCTGCCGGCCGGTCGCCGCATCCAGGTTGCCGGTCGGCTCGTCGGCCAGCAGCAATTTCGGCTTGACGGCAAACGCGCGCGCGAGCGCGACGCGCTGCTGCTCGCCGCCGGACAGGTGCTTGGGCGCATGCGTCAGGCGGCCGGCGAGTCCTACGCGTGTCAGCATCGCTTCCGCCGTGGCTGCCGCACCGGCGATGCCGAGGAGTTCGAGCGGGAGCATCACGTTTTCCAGCGCATTCAGCGCCGGCAGGAGGTGAAACGACTGGAAGACGAACCCCAGTTCGCGGCCGCGCAGGGCCGCGCGTTCGTCCTCGTTCGGCAGGTCGAGGCCGGCCAGCAGGCCAAGCAGGGTAGACTTGCCGGAGCCCGACGCACCGACGATGGCGAGCGACTCGCCCGCCGTCACGGCAAAGTCGATATCGTGCAGAATCGTCAGCGTGCGTTCGCCGCTGACGACATCCTTGCCCAACCCTTCCGCCTGCAATACCGTCTGGTTCATGTCCAAGATTCTTGCCCTGCTCCTGCTGTCATGGTGTGCCACCGCCCACGCCGCCGCCCTGCTCGTCTTCGGCGACAGCCTGTCGGCCGGCTACGGCATCGCCCGCGAACAAAGCTGGCCCGCCTTGCTTGAAGAGCGTCTGCGCACGGAAAAGTTTCCCTACACCGTGATCAACGCCAGTATCAGCGGCGAAACCACCGCCGGTGGCCGGACCCGCCTGCCCGCCGCATTGAAGCAGCATCGGCCCAAGCTCGTCATTCTCGCACTCGGCGCCAACGATGGCTTGCGCGGCCTGCCGCTCGCGCAGACCCGCGACAACCTGTTCGCCATGGTGCGTGCGGCCAAAGCCGCTGGTGCGCGCGTGCTGGTCGCCGGCATGCAGCTGCCGCCCAACTACGGGCCGGACTACGCCCGCGAGTTCAACGCCCTGTTCGCAACCGTGGCCCGGCAGGAGAAAGCGGCGTTGCTGCCGTTCCTGCTCGAACCCATCGGGCTCGACGACACGGCGTTCCAGCCCGACCGCCTGCACCCGACCGCGGCCGCCCAGCCGCGGATTCTCGATCACGTCTGGCAGACGCTGCAGCCCTTGCTCAAACGACCGTGAGGCAGGCCTCGCCGGCGCTCAAATGACCGATCACGGCGGCCTGAGCGAAGCCGTCGGCACGGAAGGCCGCCAGCACCTCATCGACGCTGTCCGGTACACAGGCCACGAGCAGGCCGCCACTGGTCTGCGGATCGGTGATGATCTTCTGCTGCCACTCCTCGAAAGTCGGCGCCAGCCGGACGGCATCGCCATAGCTCATCCAGTTGCGCGTCGACGCCCCGGTGGAAATGCCGGCCTGCACGTGCTGTACCGCCTCCGCGATCAAGGGCAGTTGCGCGAACTCGACCGTCGCCGCGAGCTTCGAGCCGCGGCAGACCTCCAGCAGATGGCCGGCGAAGCCGAAGCCGGTAACGTCAGTCACCGCATGCACGCCGGGCATGGCGGCAAAGCGGGCGCCGGTAACGTTGAGCTTGGTCATCCAGTGCACCATGTCGCCGTAGCCGCGTAGCGACAGGTCGTTCTTCTTCAGTGCCGCCGAAAGGATGCCGGTGCCGAGCGGCTTGGACAGGATCAGCACGTCGCCGTCCCGGGCGCCGGCATTGCGCTTGACCTGGTCGGGATGGACGATGCCGATGGCGACCAGGCCGTAAATGGGCTCCTGGGCATCGATCGTGTGGCCGCCTGCGATCGGAATGCCAGCCTCCGCGCAAACGGAGGCACCGCCTTCGAGGATCGCGTGGATCGCATCCTCGGGCAGCTTGTCGAGCGGCATGCCGACCACCGCGAGGGCGAAAATCGGCTGGCCGCCCATCGCATAAACGTCCGACAGCGCATTGGCCGCGGCGATGCGGCCGAAATCGCGTGGATCGTCCACGATCGGCATGAAGAAATCGGTCGTCGCCACGATGGCCTGCTGATCGTTGAGACGATAAACGGCGGCGTCGTCACCGGTTTCGATCCCGACCATGAGATCCCGTGGCAACGTCTTCAGGGGTGATTCGGCGATAATGCGCGACAACACGGCCGACGCAATCTTGCAGCCTCAACCCCCGCCGTGACTGAACTGGGTAAGCTTGATATTTTCCATGAATGAAACTCGGATGACGGAACGCTCGCCGGCCAGACCGGCGAAAGGGGTCGCCACGGTATCACAAGTCGGGGAATTCGACGCCATCCTCGATGCCCGTTCGCCGGGCGAATTCACCGAAGACCACCTGCCGGGCGCGATGAGCTGCCCCGTTCTCTCCAATGACGAGCGCGCCCGCGTCGGCACGCTCTACAAGCAGGTGTCCGCCTTCGAGGCGAAGAAGATCGGTGCCGCGCTGGTGGCGAAAAATATCGCGACCCACATCGAGACCCGCTTCCGCGACCAGCCGAAAAACTGGCGGCCGCTGGTTTACTGCTGGCGTGGCGGCAAGCGCTCCGGCGCCTTTACGCATATCCTGCGCGAGATCGGTTGGGACGCCCATCGCCTCGACGGCGGCTACAAGGCCTGGCGCCAGCATGTCGTGGCCGAACTCGCCCGATTGCCGCAGGAATTCGCCTTCAAGATCGTTTCCGGTCCCACCGGCAGCGCCAAGAGCCGCATCCTTGAGGCGCTGGCTGCACAGGGCGCGCAGATCCTGCATCTGGAAGAACTCGCCGCCCACAAGGGCTCGGTGCTCGGCAATCTGCCGGACGAAGCACAACCCTCGCAGAAGATGTTCGAGTCGCGACTTCTGGCAGCGCTCAAAAAGTGTGACGCGTCACAGCCCATCTTTGTCGAGGCGGAAAGCCGCCGCATCGGCCAGGTACAGGTGCCGGATGCCCTGATCGCGGCCATCCGCGCCGCCCCCTGCCTGCGTATCGACGCGTCCCGTCCCGCCCGCGCCGATTTTTTGCTGCGCGACTACGATTACTTCCTGACCCGTCCGGCCTGGCTGATCGAACAGCTCGCTCACCTGCGCGGCCTGCAGAGCCACGAAATCCTCGCCCGCTGGACCGGGCTGGTCGAGGCCGGCGACTTCCGCACGCTCGTCGCCGAACTGCTCGAAAAGCACTACGACCCGCTCTACGAAAAATCGCAGGGCAGGAACTACCGCTATGCCGACGCGACCGCCATCGCCGCTGACGCGCTGACGCCGGCCGGCATCGAGGACGTGGCCGGAAAGATCATGGCAACCTGACCGGCCGACCGCGGCGCACGCAGATGCGCTGCAATACTTGAGGTTTCTCGCCTGCAAACTCGCCTTGCTCGAAAGCCAGCACGGTGAATCGCTTGTGCATCAGGTCCAGCAGTTCGCCGACGCGCAACAGGTGGGCGGGATTTTCCGGCTTGCCGTACTGCTCCTGTCCGGCCATGAAGGTCTCATAGATCAGCACCCCGCCCTCGCGCAGGCAGCCGAAGATCAGCGGGAACAGCGGCCGCCACAGATAGCGGCTGACGACGATGCCGTCGAAGCCGCACCCGTGGTAAGGCCAGGGGCCGTTTTCGAGGTCGGCGCAACGCGTCGTGACGTTCGCCACCCCGGCCAGCGTTTCCAGCGCCGCCGCATCGCGATCGACGGCCTCGACCCGATGTCCCAAGGCCGCCAGCAGGCGCGCATGGCGCCCGCCGCCGCAGGCGAGATCAAGCACCTCGCCCTGTTCCGGAATCAACGCGGCAAAGCGGGCGATCCAGGGTGAGGGGGCGGTGGGATAGGCTGACTCAATCGGCATGGCGCGACAAAATATCCTGCATCCGGGCCGGCTGGAATGCCACGTCCCAACACCACACGCCAAAACCGCCCCGGGCATTCACGGCCTGCACCCAGGCATCGAGCGCGGCGCGCTTGGCGCGGTTCTGCTCCGAATCCTCGCCCTTGATCTCCAGCACCAGCAGCTCGCTCGCCGTGTGTTGTTGCGGATATCGAAAATCTCGTAGCTGGCGGGACGGCGGCCGTCTGCCTCGACCAGCGCACCGCCCTTGTCCGGCGTCCAGTGGCGCGTCGGCGCGGTGTAGGGGGAATTGAGGATGAGGGAGGCGGCGGGCATCAGCGAATTTCGCGCAAACGATCCATCCAATAGCCGGGACGACGACTTTGATGGGCAATCGCAACCACTACGATTTCACCCCTCTCTATCGAATAGATCAGGGTATAGGGAAAATCATTAACACACAGGCCGCGAGCGTCGAGTTCTACGCACTTACCAATTCGAGGATGATCGAGCAACAAGCGTTCGACGATCTTCACTTCCTGGCCAAAATGACGTGCCGAACGTCGGCTACGTGCCAGATACCAGGCAACTGCCTCGTCGTACTCGATTTCGGCAATCGTGAGGTAGCGTATCTTCACTTCAGGTTGTATTTCTCTTCGATCCGCGCGTGCATCTCGTCGGCATCGACCGCATCGATCTCACCTCGACGATAGGCCTCGATGCGGCTCTGTGCTTCGCTTGCCCAAGCGGTTTCCCACGAAGGGCTGACAGGAACATCGGCGTAGAGCAAATCCGCCAACTCGATACGCTGATCGGGCGTTAACTGTTTTGCCCGTTCCAGAAGCTCCTCGACTTGCATATTCATGACCTGTCTCCTTCAAAGCTCGTAACTTCAGTACGCGACCGCGCCCGCGCCTCCCGTACCGCCTTCGCGAGTTGCTGTCGCGACCACTCATCCGATTCCGCCTTGCGCTGCATCGCCAGTTCGCACGCCTCGCGCATCACGATCGCCAGTTCCTCGTCGGTGGGGTCGGTATCAGCCGTCATCGGGTTGCGCTTGGGCATGGTCTCGTTCGCATTCATCTTCAATCCTCCAATCCCACAATCCGTAACGACTCGATGCCCCGGTCGTCCACGATCTTCACCGCCACCTTGCGATTATCCCCCGCCGCAAACGGCAGCGACACCGTGCCGTGGAAGGCCTCCAGCGCGTCCTCGTCCAGTTCGGCGCGGATATCCTTTTTCAGCTTTTCCCAGCCCTCGCCCTTGCCGGCGAGCGGGAAGAACACCTGGTGCGGGAACAGCGAGCGTTCGTCGTAGTCGGTGTCGAGCGACCACATGGCGATGC
>CAYNCH010000033.1:0-10673 GCA_964395815.1 uncultured Methyloversatilis sp. | reverse complement strand
GACGAGGTCGGCAGCGACCTTGCCCTTGCGACCGTCCTCGAACTTCACTTCGGTCTCGATGAACTGCGAGGGCTTGCCGCCATACAGGGCATCGATCAGCACGGCGTATTTCTCGGCGATGAAGCCGCGCCGGACCTTCCTCGTCCGCGTCAACTCGTCATCGTCCGGATCGAGCTCCTTGTGCAGGATGAGGAAACGATGGATCTGCGTATCCGCCACCATCGCATCCTGCGCCAGTTCGGCGTTGACCTGCTCGACGGACTCCTGGATCAGCTGGTAAACCTCGGGCTTGCCGGCCAGATCGGTATAGCCGGCATAGGCGATGCTGCGCCGCTCGGCCCAGTTGCCCACCGCGCCCATGTCGATGTTGATGAAGGCGCACACCATGTCGCGATCGTGGCCGAAGGCTACCGCCTCTTTCACGAAAGAGAAGAACTTGAGCTTGTTCTCGATGTAGTTGGGCGCGAACATCGCCCCGTTGGTGAGCTTGCCGACATCCTTGGCGCGGTCGATGATCTTGAGGTGGCCATCGGCATCGAGGAAGCCCGCATCGCCGGTCATGAAGTAGCCGTCGGCATTGATCGACTCGGCCGTGGCATCGGGCCGCTGGTAGTACTCCTTGAGCAGCATCGGGCCCTTGACGAGGATCTCGCCGTTGTCGGCGATCTTGATCTCGACGCCGGGCGCCGGCAGACCGACGGAGTCGAACTTGATCTGGCGATCCGGCTGCAGGCAGACATAGGCACAGGTCTCGGTCTGGCCGTAGAGCTGCTTGAGGTTGATGCCGATCGAGCGGTAGAAGCGGAACAGGTCGGGGCCGATCGCCGCGCCCGCCGTGTAGGCGACGCGGATGCGGCTCATGCCCAGCACGTTCTTCATCGGACCGAACACCAGCAGGTTGCCGAGGGCGTAGAGCAGGCGATCCTGCGTGCCGGCCGGCTTGCCGTCGAGGATATCGGCGCCACAGCGCTTCGCGACATCCATGAAAAAATGGAACAGGCGGCGCTTGATCGCGCCGGCATCCTCCATGCGGATCATCACCTGCGTCAGCATGTTCTCGAACACGCGCGGCGGGGCAAAGTAGAAGGTCGGGCCGATCTCGCGCATGTCGGTCATCACCGTATCGCCCGACTCGGGACAATTCACCGTGAAGCCCGCCACCAGCGCCTGCGCGTAGGAGAACAGGTTGTCGCCGACCCAGGCCATCGGCAGGTAGGACAGAACCTCATCCTCCGCCTTCAGTCCGTCGAAACTGCAGCCGCCGCGCGCCGCCGAAATCAGCGCGTGATGCGTCTGGCAGACGCCTTTCGGCTTGCCTGTCGTGCCCGAGGTGTAGAGCATGATGGCGGTGTCGTCGGGGCGCCCCTGATCAATTTCCTGGTCGAGGAAATCCATGTGGTTCGCGTCGTGGATGCAGCCGGCGGCGATCACCTCATCGAGGCCGTGCAGGAAGGGCTGCGAGTAGTGACGCATGCCGCGCGGGTCGTCGTAGACGATGTGCTGCAGGCCCGGACACTGCTCCATGACTTCCAGCAGCTTGTCGACCTGCTCCTGATCCTCGACGATGGCAACGTGGATGCCGGCGTCCTGCAGGACGAAGGTCATTTCCTGCGCGACGGCATCCTGATACATCGGCACCGGGATGCCGCCCAGCATCTGCGCGGCGCACATCGCCCAGTACAGCCGCGGCCGGTTGTCGCCGATGATGGCGAGGCGATCGCCGCGCTTGAAACCGAGTTCGGCCAGGCCGCAGGCCATGCCGCGCACCTCGCGCGCCGCTTCGGCCCAGGTCCAGCTCTGCCAGATGCCGAGATCCTTCTCGCGGATCGCCGGCCGGTCGCCGCGCGAGCGCGCGTGCGCCAACAGCAAATGCGGAAAGGTAACCCCATCCTCGGATGCGGCGCGAGCGGCATCCGTGTGTACAACGGTCATAACTCCTCCATCCGGTTCGTCGTCTCGTCGCACGCCGGAAAACGTGCACCGATCGCGGTTTGCTCTGCTGCGACGCAGCAGGCCGGCGGTTCATGGTATCAGCTGCGCGGACTGTAGCGCGCATGCATGCCTATAATTGTCGCGTGCCTGACAATTCCGCTAAACCCGCTGTTCCGCTGCGCTCACTCGACGAGGCCATCGCGCTGTCACGCTGGGCACGCGGACTCGTTGCAGCCGACCTGGCGCGTGCGCGCGAGGGCATGATCGAACGTCATATCCCTGCCGGCGGATTCATCTGCCGCCAGGGCGAGATGCCGACCTGCTGGCTGGGCGTCATCGACGGGCTGGTAAAAATGTCCTCCGACTGGGTCACCGGCAAGACCGCCTCCTACGCCGGCATCCCCACCGGCGGCTGGTTCGGCGAAGGTTCCCTGCTCAAGCCCGAGCCGCGGCGCTACGATGTGATCGCCCTGCGCGATTCGCGCATCGCCTGCATGAAGCGCGATACCTTCCGCTGGTTGCTCGACCACAGCATCCCATTCAATCACGCGATCATCGAGCAGATCAACGAGCGCCTCGGCCAGTTCATCGGCCTGCTCGAATCCGAACGCCTGCACGATACGGACACACGCGTCGCGCGTAGCCTCTCGATCATGTTCAATTCCGTGCTCTATCCGGGGCAGAACGAAACCCTCACCATCTCGCAGGAAGAAATCGGCCACCTCGCCGGCGTCTCGCGCCAGCGCGTCAATCGCTCATTGAAGCTGCTCGAAGACGCCGGCTTCCTGCGCGTCGAGTACGGCGGCATCACCATCCTCGACCTCGACGGCTTGCGCCGCTTCGGCGGATAGCTTCGCTACGCCACCACGAACGGCAGCCGTACTTCGAAAACGCTGCCGGCACCCGGCGTGCTGCGCGCGTCGATCGTCCCGCCCAGCAGGCTGACGAGCCGCCGCGTGATGGCCAGTCCGAGCCCCGTGCCGCCATGGTTGCGCGTCGTCGAGCCGTCGGCCTGCTCGAACGCATCGAAGACGCGCGACAGTTGCTCCGGCGTCATGCCGATGCCGGTATCGCTGATCTGCAAGACCAGTTCGGCGTCGGCACGCGCCATCGACAGGCTGACCTTGCCGGCGGAGGTGAACTTGATGGCGTTCGACAACAGGTTGAGCAGGATCTGCTTGAGCCGCAGCGGATCGCCGCGACAGCTCGATGGCATGCCGGGCTGCACGGTCAGTTCGATCGCGAGTCCCTTGGCGGCCGCACGCTCGCCGAGCAGATCGATCACCTCGCCGCCGATGGCCGCCAGTTCGACCGGGATGGATTCGACGGTCATCTTGCCGGCATCGAGTTTCGAGAAGTCGAGGATGTCGTTGATGATGCCGAGCAACAGGTTGCCCGACACGAGGATCTTGTCGAAAATCTCCTCCACCTTCGCATCGCCCTTGACGCGGCGCTTGCCGATGTGTGCCATGCCGAGCACGCCGTTCAGGGGGGTGCGGATCTCGTGGCTCATGTTGGCCAGAAACTCGCTTTTCACCCGGGCCAGCCGTTCGGCTTCCTCCTTGGCCCGCCGCAACGCATCTTCCGCCAGGCGCCGGTCGGTGATGTTGCGCACCACGATCACGATCTGCTTTTCATCCAGCGGCAGGTGCCGCGCCTCGAACATCTGGATCCCGCCCGGCATCTGCAGCGCATATTCGACGGTGGCCATCGGCTTGCCGGCGAGCACTTCGGCCATCGCATGCCGTGACTTGGCGGCCACTTCCAGCGGCAGGATCTCCTGCAAATGCCGGCCCATGAAGTCCGCCGGCGACATGTAGAGATCATCCGCGCGGCCGGAGCGGTAGTCGAGAATCCGACCCTCGCGGGAAATCCGGAAATAAAGGTCGGGCAGGGCATTGAAGACGGTATTGAGTTCGGCAGTCTGCTCGGCGATGCGCTCCTCCAGCTGGCCGTTCAATTCGTCATAGGCCGCCAGCATGCGGTGCATCGCCCGGTTCAGGCGCCCTATTTCGTCGCCGGCGGCATCCAGGGGAAGGCTGGCCGACTGCCCCGGGACGACGGCATCGCAGGCATCGGCGAGGTGCGTCAGACGAAGGGTCAGGCGACTGGCGGCACGTCGTGCGATCAGCCAGATGCCGACGCTCAGGAGCAGTCCCAGCACCAGGTGGATCGCGACCTGGATGAGCAAACTCCTGACCCACTCCTGCTCGTTCGTCGCATATTCCAGTGCCAGCTCGAGATCCGCCATGCTGGCCGGCAGCCGCAACGACTGGCGCGCCGCCTGATAGCTCGGCTTGCCTGCAGCATTGTCGGCCAGCACATGGCCGCCCGCCAGCAGCTTGAGGCTGTGAATATCCCGCAGCCCCTCCGTCAACGGTGCATACAGGTGGCCGAAGTCGCTGAGGGACATCAGGACGCCGATCGGTTCGCGCGTGTAGGGATAGATGATCGGATGGCCGATCAGCAGGCGATGATCCTGTCCGGACCGGATCAAGCGGCTGCGCCCCTTGCTGCTGGCCAGGATTTCCTTTGCCAGACGGGTGATTTCTTCCTGGTCGACCTCCGTCTTCAGCTCACTGCCGAACAGCCTGCGCGCCCGGTAGTCGAGCAGCAGCAGCCGGTGTCCATGCAGGGCCTTTTCCTGGTCATTCAGGAAGGGACGCAGGTAGGCTTCCCGGCCGTAGGAATCGCTGATCGCCGTCCACACCAGCGTACTTTGCGCGATGGCGCGCAAGGCCGCATCGTGCGCCTCGATGCGGCCCTCCATCTGCGTGGCGTTCATCTGCACCGTCTGCCGGTGATTGGCCAGCTCGGCGTTCGGGATCGCCTGCAGCGAAACGATCAGCGACAGGCCGCCGCTGAGCAGCATCGCCACCATGCCGATGAGGAAGGCACTGAAACCGATGCGCCGCCCGAGCGACAGGTCGGGATCCAGCCATTGACGGGAAATCGGGTTCATGCCGGGTCAGCGCGACGTACGGCGTTCGAGCGGAATCAGGCGATCGCCGGGTGCATAGCGCGCCATGAACACCTGCCCGGCCGAAAGGGCATCGTGGTTATCCGGGGTGAATGGCCTGACATAGCGGCGTACCAGGCCCTGATGCGTTCCGAGCTGCTCAAGGGCCGACCGCACCTTGCCGCGATCGCTGCTGCCCGCCTTGCGGATCGCCTGCGCGACGAGATAAACGAGATCGTAGGCATGGGCCACCCCGACCGGACTCTTGACGTTTTCCGCGCGGTCGATGCCGTATTTCTGCTTGAGTGCCGCCAGCACCCGGCGTGCCGCCGCCGACTCATCGCCGATGAAACTGTAGGTCTGGACGACCGCAATATCGACCTGGTCGATCGCCGGTCCGCTCATTTCAGCGAACATACCGCCGGTAATGCCCCAGTGCGCGGTGATCGGCACCCGCTGTTCCTTCGGCAGTTCGGCCATCTCGCGCACAAAAAGCGCCCCCTCCACTTCGTTGGCGACCAAGAGGATCGACTGCGCGCCGGCGGCCAGAAGTTCCTGCAACTGCGGCTTGAGCGTCGCATCGCCCCAGTTGTACCAGCGCTCGCCGACGATCGTCATGCCCAGTGCCGGCGCGCTATCGCGCAACGATGCGCTGTTGCTGCGCCCCCAGACAGTGTTCGGCAGCAACAGGCCCACCTTGCGCGCCTGCAGCGCATCGCGGGCATGGCGCAACATCGCCGGCGCCGCCCACTCGTCCTTCAGGGACAGACGGAACGACCAACTCGGCTTGCGTCCATGATCCGTGATGGAATTGGCTGAGCTCCAAGTCGCGAAGATCGGTACCCCCAACTCCTGGGCAACCGGCACCCACTCCTGGACGACCGGACTGAACTTGCCGCCGAAAACACCGACCAGATTGGGCAGGGCTGCCAGTTCGCGCAGGTTGTCGACGCCGATGGCGGGAATCGAGCGGTTGTCGCGCACCACCAGTTCAAGCTTGCGCCCGCCGAGCAGGCCGCCCGCCGCGTTGATTTCGTCGATGGCGATCTCCATGCCCTGCCGCACCGCCTGCGCCGACGTGCTGGTCTTGTGGCCGAACTCGGCATCCAGCCCGAGCAGGATCGGCTCGCCCGCAGCAGCGACACTTCCCGACCCTGTCAGCCAGGCCACCGTGCATACCATGGTCGCGACGCCCCGCAAGCACCGTTCGCTCCATCTTTTCATCATCCGCATGGAATTCCTTTCATCTCTCTTATCATTATAGGAGGCGCCGATTTCAAGGCCCGATTTTCCAGCCACTCCGCGCGTGTCATCGCTGTCCGCGCCGTCCCGCCAGCACCGACTTTCATGACCCCACGCCGCATCGAACTGCTCGCCCCCGCGAAGAATGCCGACATCGGTCGCCAGGCCATCCTGCACGGCGCCGACGCCGTCTATATCGGCGGGCCGGCCTTCGGCGCGCGCGACAAGGCGGGCAACACGATGACCGACATCGCCGCGCTGGCCGACTTCGCGCACCACTTCCACGCGCGCATCTACGTCACGCTCAATACCATCCTGTCCGATGCCGAGCTGGAACCCGCACGCCGTCTCGCACAGGACTGCTGGAATGCCGGCGTCGATGCACTGATCGTGCAGGACATGGGCCTGCTCGAACTGGACCTGCCACCCATCGACCTGCACGCCTCGACGCAGTGCGACATCCGCACGCCGGCGAAAGCGCGCTTCCTGGCCGACGCGGGCTTTTCGCAACTGGTGCTGGCGCGCGAACTGAGCCTGAAAGACATCGCCGCCGTGCGCGCCGCGCTGCCGGCCGACGTGGTCGTCGAGCATTTCATCCACGGCGCGCTGTGCGTCGCCTTTTCCGGCCAGTGCTACATCAGCCATGCACAGACCGGCCGCAGCGCCAACCGCGGCGACTGCTCGCAGGCCTGCCGCCTGCCCTACACGCTGCAGGACACTCAAGGTCGCGTCGTCGCCTTCGAGAAGCACCTGCTCTCGGTGAAGGACAACAACCAGAGCGCCCACCTGTGGCCGCTGATCGAGGCCGGCGTGCAGAGCTTCAAGATCGAGGGACGCTACAAGGATGCCGGCTACGTCAAGAACGTCACCGGCCACTACCGCAAGCTGCTGGATACCCTTTTCGAACAGCATCCGGAGCTGGCGCCGTCATCAAGCGGCAAGGTGGCGCTCAAGTTCGCGCCGGATCCGGACAAGACCTTCCACCGCGGGTCGACCGACTACTTCACCCACGGCCGCAGCGCCGACCCCGCCCACATCGTCGCCTTCGACACGCCCGCCTTCGTCGGTCGGCCGCTCGGCCGGGTGACGCGGATCGATACCGACAGCTTCGACATCGAAACCGATCAAGCGCTGGCCAACGGCGACGGCCTGTCCTGGCTGCACAAGCGTGCGGCGGTCGGCACGCAGGCAAACAAGGTGGCGCCGCTCGCGGACGGCCAGTGGCGCATCTGGCCGAACGATCCGTCCGCCAAACTCGCCGGCCTGCGCCCCGGCCTCGAGCTCAACCGCAACCGCGACCAGGCCTGGGAACAGGCGCTGACGAAGGATTCGGCCGAACGCCGTATCGCCGTCCATGCGCGCGTCGCGGAAACCGCCGACGGCCTCGCCCTGACGCTGACGGACAGCGACGGCATCGCCGCGACGGCGCGCATCGTACTGGAGAAACAGCCGGCGAAGAATGCGGACGCCGCCGCCACGCTCGCAGACCAGTTGCGCCGTCTCGGCAGCACCGACTTTTCGCTGCAGGGCTGCACCATCGACTGGCAACAGCCGTGGTTCATCCCGAGTTCGACGGCGAACGCGCTGCGGCGCGAGGCCGTCGCGGCGCTGGACGCCGCGCGCCGCACCGCCTTCGTGCGACCGCTGCGCCGTGCGGCCGCGGAACCGCCGACGCCCTGCCCCGAAACGGCGTTGAGCTACCTCGCCAACGTCTATAACGAGGCCGCGCGACGCTTCTACGCGAAACACGGCGTCGAAATCATCGCCGCCGCCTACGAGGCGCACGAAGAGCCCGGCGAGGTCTCGCTGATGATCACCAAGCACTGCCTGCGCCACGCCTTCAACCTCTGTCCGCATCAGGCCAAAGGCGTCACCGGCGTGCAGGGCCAGGTACGCGCCGAGCCGATGACGCTGATCAACGGCGACGAGCGCCTGACCCTCGTCTTCGACTGCCGTGCCTGCGAAATGCACGTTATGGGCCGCATGCGGCCGCAGATCCTCGCCTCGGCACCACCGGGCACGACTTGACGGTGCCGTCCCGCCAACGCCGACTTTCTCTGCGGCGTAGATCGGTCACAACGGCTGTTCCTATAGCCTGCCGGATAGCAGACGCTCAACACGCATCCAGCATCCGGGAGGGGTCGGGCATAATGCAACGGTTCTAATGCGTTATCGCCTGAAACCTGTTCCCCATGAGTCTGATCAAGTCCAGAAAGCGCGTTGCCGATCACGGAGAAGTATTCACCCCGGCCTGGATGGTCGACGCCATGCTCGACTTGGTCAAGGATGAAACCGAACGCATCGACTCTCGTTTCCTGGAGCCGGCATGCGGCAGCGGAAACTTTCTTGTCCGGGTGCTGCAACACAAACTCGCCGCCGTTGAACTCAAGTACGGCAAGTCGGATTTCGAGCGACGGCACTATGCGCTGCTCGCGTTGATGTGCATCTATGGCATCGAGCTTCTGGCGGACAACATCGCCGAGTGCCGCGCGAACCTGCTCGAAATCTTTGCCGACTATCTGGACATCGAGGAGTCGGACGATCTGTACCGGGCCGCCTCGGGCGTCCTGTCACGGAATCTCGTGCACGGCGACGCCCTGACGATGCAGGGCAGCGATGGCCGGCCGATCAGCTTCGCGGAATGGGGCTACCTCGGCAAGGGCAAGTTCCAGCGTCGCGATTTTCGCTTCGACATTCTCACCGGCTCGTCGGCCTTCAGCGCGGAGGGCTCGCTGTTCGCCCACCTCGGCAAGCACGAAATCTTCATGCCGACAAAAACTTGGCCGCCGATGACGGTGAGCGAACTGGCGACTCTGAAGGAGGCTTGAGCATGGCCAAGATCGACGTAAAAGGCACGTCCGTCACCGTCATTTCCGGCGGCGCCGACGATTACATTTCCCTCACGGACATCGCCCGCTACAAGAACAGCGACCATACCGACGACCTGATCCGCAACTGGTTGCGCAACCGCAACACGCTGGAATTCCTCGGTATCTGGGAACAGCTCAACAACCCGGATTTCAATCCCGTCGAATTCGACGGGATTAGGATGCAGGCCGGCCTGAACAGCTTCACCCTGACCCCCAAACGCTGGATCGAGGCCACCGGCGCCATCGGCATCAACTCCAAGGCGGGCCGATATGGCGGCACCTACGCCCACAAGGACATCGCCTTCGAGTTCGCCTCCTGGGTGTCGGTGGAATTCAAGCTCTACCTCATCAAGGAATTCCAGCGCCTGAAGGAAACGGAACACCAGCAACTCGGCTGGGACATCCGCCGCAACCTTGCCAGGATCAACTACCGCATCCACACCGACGCCATCAAGGCCAACCTGATTCCGCCGCAACTGACGCCACAGCAAATCAACCTCATCTACGCCAGCGAGGCGGACCTGCTCAACATGGCCCTCTTCGGCAAGACCGCGAAACAGTGGCGCGACGAAAACCCCGGCAACAAGGGCAACATCCGCGACGAAGCCAACGCCTCGCAACTGGTATGCCTCGCCAATCTGGAAACGCTGAACGCCCATTTCATCCACCAGGGGCTGGCGCAGGCCGAACGGCTGAAACTGCTTAATCAGACCGCCATTCAGCAAATGAAGCTGCTACTGGCGGATGCGGGCACGCGCCGACTGGAAGGAAAGCGGCCATGAACGGCATGGCACACGCCTTGACCGGACAGGCCGGCTTCACCCTGCGGGGCCGCAACCCCGATGTGCTGACCTGCATTGCGAACCTGTCCAACGACGAAGTCTTCACGCCGCCCGAGTTTGCCAACCGGATGCTCGACACTCTGGCCGAAGCCTGGGCGGCCAGCCACGACGGGGCGAACCTCTGGGCCGACAAGACGGTGAAATTCCTCGACCCGTGCACCAAGTCCGGTGTGTTCCTGCGCGAGATCACCAGCCGGCTCACCCTGGGCCTGGCGCGGGCCATCCCGGACCTGCCGACCCGCGTGAACCACATCCTGACGCGGCAGGTGTTCGGCATCGGCATCACCCAGCTCACCAGCCTGCTGGCGCGGCGCAGCGTGTACTGCTCCAAACACGCCCATGGCGAGCACTCGATTGCCAAAGGATTTGAAAGTGATGCCGGCCACATCTGGTTTGAACGCACCGAGCACAGCTGGGCCAAGGACAAGTGCACCTATTGCGGGGCCAGCCGGGCGAGCTATGACCGAGGCGAAGGGTTGGAAACCCATGCGTATGCCTTCATCCACACCGACGACATCAAGGCGCGCATCGCCGATCTATTTGGAGCACCCATGCAATTCGACGTCATCATCGGCAACCCGCCGTACCAGCTCGGTTCAGACGGCGGCACAAGGGACGTACCGATCTACCAGCATTTTGTTGAGCAGGCGAAAAAGCTCGAACCGCGCTATCTCTCGATGATTATTCCGTCGCGATGGATGGCTTCAGGACTCGGGCTTGGCGAATTCCGCCAGACGATGCTCTCGGATCGGCGGATACGCGCGCTGATCGACTACCCGGCGGTCAGCGACGTATTTCCGGGTGTGGAAGTCAAGGCCGGCGTTTGCT
>CAYNCH010000032.1:1985-11102 GCA_964395815.1 uncultured Methyloversatilis sp. | reverse complement strand
CAGGTTCTCGATCTCGAAGGCGTTGAGGTTGCCGCCCACCATCATGCGCAGGTAATCGGTGATGAACTCCATCACATGGTGGTCGCTGGAAACGGAAGGGTACTTGGAAAAGATCGGGCTGGCCTCGGGATTCTCGACGTCGTTCTCGATCGACATCAGGCCCTCCTTGCGCACTTTCGACAGGATCTCGAACAGCATCGCCAGCAGGTCCATGTACAGGGCCTTGTTGAACTTGGAGCCCTTGAGCACGCCCGGGATCGCACCGAGAACCGCCTTGAGCGCCTTCGGCCCGCTGGAGGCCACCAGATAGCCGATGGTCAGGCCGACGATGGCGAGATATTCGAGTGGCACCCAAAGGGCGCCGAGGCTGCCGTGCACGGCGTAGGTGCCGATGGAGGCGGCCAGAACGATGACATAGCCGACGAGCAATAACATGAAACAACCTCGGTAGGAAATTCGACCGGTGCAGGGGCAATGCACGCAAACAGGCGCAATGATAACGGCAAAGCACGCCTGCTGCAGGCTGGCAAGACAAAACGGCCACACCCCGCGAAGGGTGCGGCCGCTGCAAGGAGAACGCTAGGGCTGTGTCAGGCGACGGCGACTTCTGCCGCGCGCCGGGTCTTGCCGGCCCGCGCCGGCATGTGGCACAGGCCGCAGACGTAATCCTTCTTCGGGTCGTGCGCATGGGCGACAAAATCGCCGCCGCAGCACTTGCACCGGGTCATCTGCAGCATGCCGGCATCGAAGAAGCGGACCATCGTCCAGGCGCGCGTCAGCGACAACACACTCTCCATGCCGGTACGGTTGATCTGCTCCGTATAGAGCCGGTAAGCCTTGATGATGCGCTCCAGACCGCCCAGCCGGGTGTGACGTTCAAGGAAGTTGTAATAGGCCATGAACAGCGAGGCATGCACGTTCGGCTGCCAGGTCATGAACCAGTCGGTCGAGAACGGCAGCATGCCCTTCGGGGGCGAAACGCCGCGCACTTCCTTGTAAAGCTTGAGCAGCCGCTCGCGCGACAGGTTGGTCTCGGCTTCCAGCAATTGCAGGCGGGCGCCGAGCTTGATCAGATCGATGGCGAGACCAATATCCCTCGCCTCCGAGATCACGGATTTATTTCTCATGGACTCCTCCGGATTCGACGATTGGGGATCGGGCGATCAGGCGACCGACTCGACCGGCTTGCCGGCGGCGAGAATGGCGGCATGGATGTGGCCGACGCCGCGCTCGCGCTCATGGTTGGCCAGCAGATCAATCAGCAGCGAGTCGTCGAAACGGAAGCTGCACAGCAGCATGTCGGTACTGGCCATCTTGAGAACCTGTCCCGGAGTGAGGGTTTCCAGAATGTCGGCAATCTCCTCGCTGATGCCCAAGCGGAATATGGCGGCCTCGCGGTCGGAACGCACCATGTTCTGCGCCAGCATCAGATAGGCAAGATTGACCTCCTTGATGTCATTGTAGGTGTCGGTCGATTTCATCTTTCCTCTCCTTGCATTGCCGCCAATCCGGTGCCCGAAGATCTTCCGCGCATACCCGTCTGGCAGTGATGACATTTTCTGGAGTTTCCGGCAAGAAGAAAATCAACGGAAAGACCATCCTTTTGTAAGAATGGGATGGCGCCGGCTTGTAAGAATAAACATTACAAAACCATGTTTATTACCTGTTTTTAAAATTGTTTTCGGGTCTACGCGGTTTTCTGGGTAGCGACAAAGCCGTTTCTGCCCCGTTGCTTCGCCTGATAAACCCCATCGTCGGCCAGTTTGATCAGGGCATCGATATCTGCCGTATCCGCGCTACGCGTCGCCACGCCGATACTGACGCTGGCCGCGAATGTCTGCTGACCTGCGTTCAAGTTCATGCCGGCCACCGCCCGGCAGATGCGTTCCGCGCAGGCGCAAGCCGAGGACAGGTCAGTCTCCGGCGAAATGACGAGAAACTCGTCACCCCCGGTACGGCAGACCACATCCCCGGCGCGCATGCCGCTCTTGATGGCCTGGGCCGCCTGCTTCAGCACCCGGTCACCTACGTCATGGCCATAGGTGTCGTTGATGCGCTTGAAGTTATCGACATCGACCACCATGCAGGACAGGGGGCGCTGGTTGCGGTTCGACGCCTGCCACTCCTGCAGAAAGCGTTCGACGGCGTAGCGCCGGTTTGGCAGGGCCGTCAGCACATCGGTCAGCGCCGCCTCGTGGAGGCGACGGTTGGACACGGCCAGTTCGGCGGCAAAGCGCCGGATTTCCTCGCGGTCGCGCTCGATTTCCTGCTGCAGCGTCACCACGCGCTGGCCGGCGCGCAGGCGCGCTCCCAGTACCCGAGACTTCAACGGCTTGTTCATGAAGTCATCGACCCCTGCATCGAAGGCTTCGACGAGTTTGTCTTCGGCCTCCAGGGCGGTCAGGATCAGGATGTAGATACCGCGCCCCGACTTGGTCTGACGCAGCGCCCGTGTCAGGTCAACGCCATCCATGCCCGGCATCAGCCAGTCCACAATCATGATGTGCGGCTGCACTTCGAGGGCGCGATCGAAACCTTGCTGGCCATCGATTGCTTCATACACCTCGTAGCCGGCGTTGGTCAGCAGTGCCTTGAGCAGAGCACGCATGCTGTTGTCGTCGTCCACCACGAGCACCCGCATCGACCCAATGCCGTCCGCGGCGGGCGCAGCACTGGGCATGCCGGCCGGAGTTAGCTCCGGGACTGGCGGCGGTGCGGAGAGTTCCTCGAAAGGCGGCACCTCGCCAGCATCGATACTCAACTGTTGCGCCCAGTCCTGCCAGTCGCGCACGACGCGATCGCACAGCGCGTGCAGCGTCTCGCTCTCGATCGAAAGACGACTGCCGACGAGCAACAGCTTCGATATCAGAACCCGGCGCTCGGAATCCACCGCCAGACAGATATCGGCGATCTGGCGCGCCAGCGAGAGGGTCCAGGTCAGCCGGTACAGACGGGAGTCCGGAGAGAAATTGGCTGATTCCGGTGTTTCGTGCATGAAGACCGGCTCGACGAACATGGCCGGCAGCCCCCAATCCTGCAGCATCGCGGCTGTCAGCTCGGCATGCGTCATCGCGAAGGCCGTCTGCTCGAGCTCGGTCAGCGTTTTCGCGCGGTCATTTTGCAGCTGGCCGAGCAGCCCGTCGTATTCCGCCGGAAACAGGGTGGCCAACGACAACTCGCCGATACGCGACAGCAGACCGATGCAAAACGCCTCTTCCGGCGGAGCGGCACGGATCTGGCCAGCGACGGCCTGGGCCGCCACCGCACAAGCGAGCGAATACGACCAGAAACGCCGGTAGTCGAAATGCGGGCAATTGCCGCTGCGATGGTTGGACAACAGCGAAAAGCTCAGGGCGAGATAGCGGACAGTGGGAATGCCGAGCAACAGCAGGGCATCCTGCACGGCAGCGACCGGGCGATGCGCACCGGCCTGCGAGGAGTTGGCCGCCTTGATCAGCCGTCCGACCAGCGCCGGGTCGGTTTGCACCACCCGGGCGAGCTCGGCGATCGAGACATCGTCCTTGCGGGTCAGCCGCATCACGGCCAGCGCCGCACCCTTGGACGACGGCAGGTCGCCCATCGACCTCAGTTCCTGCAACTTGTCCCCGCCTGGACGGGTATTGTCATAGATGCGCGTCATGGGCATCGAGTATGGCCTTCAGCGATGAAGCCTCGCCTTATACCACTCTCCTTCGCCATTGTGTTTGCCGCAGCAGGCTAGAATCCAGCCACCATGGAGCCCGCTATCAACTTCTGCTGCACCTGCGCAGCCCCTGTTGTACTGAAGGTTCCCGCCGGCGACTCGCTACCGCGCCATGTCTGCGAAGCCTGCGGCGCGATCCATTATCGCAATCCGCGCCTGGTCATCGGTACGCTGCCCGTGTGGGAAGATCGGGTGTTGCTGTGTCGCCGCGCGATCGAACCGCGCAAGGGATGCTGGACGCTGCCCGCCGGCTTCATGGAGAACCAGGAATCGCTGGCCGAAGCCGCCGCGCGCGAAACCCGCGAGGAAGCCAGCGCCCAAGTTGAACTCGACGCCCTCTACACCATGATCTCGGTGCCGCACATCAATCAGGTGCATGTCATCTATCGTGCCCATCTGCGCACACTCGACTTCGCTCCTGGCGACGAGAGCCTGGAGGTCGCCCTGTTTGCCGAAGCGGATATTCCGTGGGAAGACATCGCCTTCCGTACGGTCGCGATGACCCTGCGCCACTATTTCGCCGATCGCGTAGCGGGAAGCTTCGGCCCCCACGTGGAAACGATACGCCCGCTGTAAGCCAAACCCGCGCGCTTCAGCTTCACGCGGTTATCCGGGTCGTCATTGCGAACTTTCAATCGTCACAATGCTCTGATAGGCTGCAGGACTTCTGGAGGCCAAGGCAATCCGGACCATGAATGCGTACCCGCTGATCCTCACGCTCGACCCGCACGGCGTCCCCCATCGCTGGGTGACCTGGCAACATGCGTGCTTCTACTACGCCAAGGATCTGGTCGCATGGGCAATCGGCGAGCACAGCTTCACGATCCATGGCGGTATCAACCGCCTGACCGGCACCCGCTCCGAAATTTGCGCCAACAGCATCATCGCCATCAAGGGCCGCGCGCTGGCCGGCAATCATTTCAACCGTGTACCACCGCTCGACAATCGCGAACTGTTTCACCGCGACCGGCATGTCTGTGCCTACTGCGGTATCACGCTGCCCAATGTACGGCTGACGCGCGACCACGTCGTCCCCGTTTCGCAAGGTGGGCTCGACATCTGGATGAACGTCGTCACCGCCTGCCGGCCCTGCAACCAGCGCAAAAGCGGCCGTACGCCGGAAGAAGCACGCATGCAGCTCCTCTACACGCCCTACGTGCCGAACAAGGCCGAATACCTGATCCTCTCGAACCGCCAGATTCTCGCCGACCAGATGGACTTTCTGACACGACACGTGCCCGAGAAAAGCCGCGTCCACCTCTGATCGGGCAACTCGGCAGTAAACTGGCAACGATGGAATCTGCCAAACCCCTGACGGGATACCGTCCCTACTGGGCCAAACGCTTCGGCGTCGCCCCCTTCCTGCCGATGTCGCGCACCGAGATGGAAGTACTCGGCTGGGACAGTTGCGATGTCATCATCGTCACCGGCGACGCCTACATCGACCATCCCAGTTTCGGCATGGCGCTGATCGGGCGGCTGCTGGAAGCGCAAGGTTTCCGGGTTGGCATCATTGCGCAGCCTGACTGGACATCCGCTACAGATTTTCGCCGGCTCGGTAAGCCCAACCTGTTCTTCGGCATCACTGCCGGCAACATGGATTCGATGGTCAACCGCTACACGGCCGACCGCAAGATTCGCTCCGACGATGCCTACACGGCGGATGCCGCACCGGGCAAGCGACCGGACTATGCCGTGACCGTCTATGCCCAGCGCGCCCGGGAGGCTTACAAGGACGTCCCCATCGTCATCGGCGGCATCGAGGCCAGTCTGCGCCGGATCGCCCATTTCGACTACTGGTCGGAAACCGTCAAACGCTCGGTACTCGCCGACAGCAAGGCCGACCTGTTGCTCTACGGCAATGCCGAGCGCGCACTGGTGGAAGTGGCGCATCGCCTCGCCAGAGGCATGCCGATCGACACCATGCGCGACCTGCGTGGCACCGCCTTCATGGTGCGGACAGGCTGGATGCCCTCGCCGGACTGGCACGATGCGACCAAACGCAGCGCACACGATGACCGCACGCTGACGTATGTGCGCCTGCCGGACTACGAAACAGTGAAGACCGACAAGGTCGCATATGCCGAAGCCTCACGGCATTTCCATCTCGAATCGAACCCCGGCAATGCCCGTGCCCTGGTACAGAAGCATGGCAGCCGCGACCTCTGGCTCAATCCGCCACCGATTCCGCTGACCACCGCCGAGATGGATCATATCTACAGCCTGCCCTACGCGCGCGCGCCGCACCCGAGCTATGGCGATGCGAAGATTCCCGCCTGGGAGATGATCCGTTTCTCGATCAACATCATGCGTGGCTGTTTCGGCGGTTGCACCTTCTGTTCGATCACCGAACACGAGGGCCGCATCATCCAGAGCCGTTCGGAAGCGTCGATCCTGCACGAGATCGAAGAGATCCGCGACAAGACGCCGGGCTTCACCGGCGTCATTTCCGACCTCGGCGGGCCGACCGCCAACATGTACCGCATGGCCTGCAAGGATGCCGCCATCGAGGCCGCCTGCCGGCGGCTGTCGTGCGTCTATCCCGACATCTGCCCGAACATGAACACCGACCACAGCGCGCTGATCCACCTCTACCGCAACGCGCGGCAGGTGGCGGGCGTCAAGCGCATCCTGATCGGCTCCGGCCTGCGCTACGACCTTGCCGTGCGCTCGCCCGAATACATCAGGGAACTGGTCACCCACCATGTCGGCGGCTACCTGAAGATCGCGCCGGAACACACGGAAGAGGGCCCATTGTCGAAGATGATGAAACCAGGGATGGGCACCTACGAGAAATTCAAGCGCCTGTTCGAAGTCGCGTCAAAAGCGGCCGGCAAGGAGCAGTACCTGATCCCCTACTTCATCGCCGCGCATCCGGGCACGACGGATGCCGACATGCTCGAACTCGCGCTCTGGCTCAAGAAGAACGGCTTCCGCCTCGATCAGGTACAAACCTTCCTGCCGACGCCGCTGGCCATCGCCACCGGCATGTGGCACAGCGGCAAGAACCCGCTCAAGCGCGTTTCGAAGGACTCGGAAGACGTCGCCGTGGTGCGCGGCGGGCGCCAGCGCAAGCTGCAAAAGGCCTTCCTGCGCTATCACGATCCGAAGAACTGGCCCTTGCTCAGGGAAGCCCTGAAGGAAATGGGCCGCGCCGACCTGATCGGCAATGGCAAACGTCACCTCGTGCCGGCGTGGCAGCCCGCGGCGACCGCACAAACGAGAACGCCGACCTGCCGGTCGGCGTTGAAAAAAACCGCGCCGCAAAAGTCGGCGCTGGCGAGACGGCGCTAGCCGTCCGTGCCCGTAGCGCTTATACGCAACCCGTCGGCTTGGGCATGCCGGCGTAGCGTGCTGCCTGCTTGGCCGGACCGTAGGGGAACAGGTCGAACAGATATTTCTTGTCGGAAAACTCGTCGCCCAGATCGTTGCCAATCAGTTTGGTCATCACGCGCAGGTTGGGCGCCGTCGAATTCTCCGCGTAATAGTCGCGGATCCAGTTGATCACCTGCCAGTGCTTTTCGCCGAGGGCCAATTCGTCCTGTTGCGACAGCACGACGGCCACCTCTTCGGACCAGTCTTCAAGATTCGCCAGAAAACCTTCGGCATCCGTTTCGATTTCCTTGCCATTCACGTTGATCATTTTTGCTTCCTCTCAGTTGGGATTGGGGATTAAGGGTTGGGGGTATTACTTTATTTGTTACAGCTTTAATACTTGACGTATTTTGTCGGGATTTTAGACAACCCCACCGTCAAAGCAAATAAATTTTTCTGTGCACCATTTAACGCGAATTTATGGCCAGAACCTGACACAGACCTGCCGCTGCGAGCCGTTGCGGCCAAAAAACCACACTGGCATGTCCTCCTTCGCAGGCGATCTGCTATCTTGCGCCAAACACCATCGCCGTCTCGCCAGCGCCGACTTTTTCGAGCACACCATGTTTTCCAAGCTCCACGCGCATGCAACCCCGCCAGGCATGCAAGCGCGCACTGTCCGGACCTTCCTGACCTGCCTCATTTCGCTGTTGCCGCTGCATGCGTACGCGGAACCGCCCGCGATGCTCAGCTTCGCGCCGCTACCGATGGAATCGCCCGAAACCGTGGCCAGTCAATGGAAGCCACTGCTCGATCATCTTGGCCAGGCCCTCGGAATACCGCTACGCATCGACTACTCGGACAGTTACGCGACGATCCTCGACAAGTTCCGGGCGGGCAAGCTCGACCTCGCCTATCTCGGACCCCTGCCCTACATCGCGCTGAAAGAACGCTTCCCGGCGGCGACCCCGGTCGTGCATTTCAATGAAAAGAACGGCCAGCCCAGTTACACCTGTGCCATCGTGGCTCTGGCCGAGCGCAAGTTCGCCTTGAAGGATCTGCGCGGCCAGCGGATTGCACTGACCCAGCCCCTGTCCACCTGCGGCTATCTGACGACGGACAGCCTCATGCGCCATGCCGGTGGCGATCTGGAAAAGAACCGCTACCGCTATCTGGACAAGCACGACACTGTGGCAATCGCCGTGGCACGTGGCGACTACGAAGCCGGCGGCCTGAAAACCGCCATCGGGCAGAAATATGCTCATCTCGGCTTGCAAGTGATCGCCGAAAGCCCGGCACTCCCATCCTTCGCACTGATCGCCAACAGCGACCGACTGTCTCCAGAACGCATCGCTGCCATACGCATGGCACTGGTCGGGGCCACTCCTGCTCAGCGTGCTGCCTGGGGCGACAGCATGCGCCATGGTGCCGTGCCTGCCACCGACGGGGACTTCGACGCCGTGCGCCTGCTGCGCACGCGCGCCGACATTCCCGCGAAAGGGAATTTCTGATGCCTGCCGTGACCCGGACGAAATGGCTGCCTGCGCTGGTCACACTCGCCGCCTTCGGCGTGACACTGTGGGTCACGGTTTTTCTGCTGCAGCAGAACTGGGACTACAAGCAGAACCGCTATCTCGATCAGCACGCCAGCGTAGTTGCCACGGCCTACCATGCCAGCGTCGATAGCTATGCACTCGCCACACAAATCCTGGTAGCCGAATCGGTGAACCGACCGGAGATCATCGCCACGTTCGCCCGCGGCGTGGATGGTGATCCCGCCGCGCGCGGCCAGCTATACCGCAAACTGGCGCGTACGTATGACGATCTCGTCAAGCATGGCATCCGCCAGTTGCACTTTCATACGGCCACGGGCCACAGCTATCTGCGCTTTCATGCCCTCGACAAGTTCGACGATCCGCTGTTCGATGTACGGCCTTCCTTGCGCATCGCCAATACCGAAAAGCGCAAGGTGTTCGGCTTCGAAGCCGGGCGCATCATCTCCGGCTTTCGCTACGTCTTTCCGCTGTTCGACGGCGGGCGCCACCTCGGCAGTGTCGAGACCAGCGTGACCTTCCGCTCGATCCGCGCCGCCATGGCAC
>CAYNCH010000032.1:0-1975 GCA_964395815.1 uncultured Methyloversatilis sp. | reverse complement strand
CCTGAACGCGAATATGCCTTCGTATTGCGGCATGACAGCATTGAAGGTGTTGTATTTACCGACACGCGCAATCTATACGAACCCTGGACGACCAATCCCACCTATTTCGTCGAGGATCCCGAACTCAAGCTGCCGGACTCGCCGCCGCCACCCACGCCGAAAATGCGTGCCATCGATACTGTCCTGGCAAACGATGCACGCGTCGCCGCCGGCATGGCCGCCGGAGAAAGCCTGACCCTGCCGGTTGCGCTCGAAGACGAACATTGGGCCGTTTCGCTGGTGCCGGTCAGCGACGTCACCAACCGGCGCGTCGCCTATGTCGTCTCCTATGTCGCCGCGCCCTATCTCGGCACATTGCAAGAGGAGCACCAGCGCACCCTGGTGCTGGCCTTCGCGCTCCTCGCCGTGCTGTTCTATCTGGCCTACCGGGTCTGGCGCGCCCAGCAGCTGCAACGCGACGAAGCAGAACGCTTGCGCACCATCACCGACACCATTGCCGACGGCTTATATGTGCTCGACCCGCACGGCCGGGTGACGTTGGTCAACCGGGCGTTCACCGAAATTCTCGGCTATCGTCCTGAGGACGCAATCGGCCGGATCGGACACGATCTGTTCCATGCCTACAATCGCGACGGTACTGCCCTGCCGCTTAAGGAATGTCCGATTTATGCAAGCATACGGGCCGGCAAACCATTCGAGGGCGAGGAACTCTTTCGCACCCGTGAGGGCACAATTCTGGATGTCGAGGCCGCCGGACGACCCACGCTCGACGAACGCGGACGCCCAACCGGCAGCTCGGTCACCGCCTTTCGCGACATCACGGCGCGCAAGGAAGCCGAAGCTGCATTACTGGCCGCCAAGGAAGCAGCCGAAGCGGCCAATCGCGCCAAGAGCGTTTTCCTTTCCATGATGAGCCATGAGATCCGCACCCCGATGAATGGCGTGATCGGCATGGCCCAACTCCTGCTCCTGCCGGGCCTGGACGAAGCGGAACGTCTCGAATACGCACGCATCATTCTCAACTCCGGCCAGACACTGCTCAACCTGCTGAATGACATCCTCGATCTGTCGAAAATCGAGGCCCGGCGCATCGAGCTCGAAGCCGGCATCGTCGAACCGGCACAAATCATGAGCGAAACAGCCGCACTGTTCGCGAGCAGCGCTGCCGACAAGGGGCTGGCGATCACTACCGAATCGCAAGGCGAGGAGCGGCGCTATCGCGGTGATCCCCATCGCCTGCGCCAGATGCTCTCGAACCTGGCCAGCAATGCCATCAAGTTCACCCCTCGCGGCGAGGTGCGCCTGACCGCACGAGAGATCGGCTGTAACGCTGACACCTGCACCATCGAATTTTCCGTTACCGATACCGGTATCGGCATCGCTGCCGACAAGCTGGACCGCCTCTTCCAGCCCTTCTCCCAAGTGGACGCCTCGACGACACGCGAGTTCGGCGGCACGGGCCTGGGCCTGTCCATCGTCCGCAGCCTGGCACAGTTGATGGGTGGCAGCACCGGGGTCGAGAGCGTACCGGGCCAGGGTTCGCGCTTCTGGTTCCGTGTCGTGCTGGCACCGCTGGCTGTTCAATGCGAAAGTCGGCAGCATGCGCGCGATCCCGCCATTACAGCAGAGCAGGCACTGTCCACCCCAATTCTCAGCGGTCGTGTCCTCGTGGTCGAAGACAACCGCACCAACCGGCTGGTGATCAGCACGCTCCTCGGCAAGCTGGGCCTGACCGTCGAAACCGCCGAAGATGGCCAACAGGGTACCGAACGCATTCTGAACCCTGACGGCCAGCCGCTGCCCGACCTGATCCTGATGGATGTGCAAATGCCGGTTCTCGACGGCTACGGCGCCACCGAACGCATCCGCGCCTGGGACGCACGTCTCGGCCACCCCCGCCTGCCCATCATCGCCCTCACGGCAAACGCCTACGCCGAAGACCGCGAACGCTGTCTCGCATCGGGCATGGATGACT
>CAYNCH010000031.1:0-11168 GCA_964395815.1 uncultured Methyloversatilis sp. | reverse complement strand
TGATGACTGGCTGAAAGCGGCGCCCACCACCGGAAGCCTGACCGAAACTCCAAGCCTTGAGAGTCGCCGGCGGCAAGCCAAGGATACGCGCCGCCTCAGTGGCGGTATAGGCCGGGTCGTGGTGAATGAAAGCGGAAGTCCTCATGGCGAAATGGTCTGTCGGGTGCATTATTTTGATCGACCTCACCAACTCGTGCAACCAGATTAGCGGCCATTATTCCGTCCTGCCTGAATGTCAGCGCCGGCGGGACGGCGGCTTTTCTGCCCCTCCAGCACGTACCACCCCCAACCCGCCGCCTGCAGAACGAGCAGGCCGGCCATGCTGGCGCGATAGGCGGCCTGCACGTCCAGGCCCGCGGACTGGAAGCCATCCACCGCCACGCCGAACAGCCACTGGATGCCGAAAGCGCCGACGAAGGCGCCGAGGTTGAGCGCCGTGTTGGCGCGCCCGGCCAGGGCCAGCGGAAACTCTGCCGTCAGCAGGGCATAGGCGAGGTTGCCCACCGAAAAGACGAGGCCGAGCGCCGGCCAGAGCAGCCACGTCGGCGCCAGGTCGAGCACGATGCCGAGCAGCGCCAGCAGTCCCGCCCCCATGCCGAAAGCCAGCAGGCGCGCCGGCGGCAGGCCGGCCCGGGCAAGGCGTTGCACGAAGAAAGCGATCGACAGGAAGCCGGTCAGCTGGGCACCCGCCATCAGCAACAGGTGGAAGGCAGCGGTCTCGCGCGTGAGGCCATCCACCGTCATCAGCCACGGGACGGTCCATAAGCCCTGCAGGGCCATGAAGCCGCCGACGATGAAGGTGGTCTGCGGCGCGAAGCGCCAGAACGCGCGACTGCCGAAGATGGCGAACAGGCCGCGCAACTGCTCGGCCACCGTCTCGCCGGCGCCGACTTTCTGCCTTTCCGGCGTCGTGAAGATCAGGCCGGCGGCGACGAGCGTAATGGCCGCCAGCGCGAGGAAGATGCCGCGCCAGCCCAGCACCGGCAGCAGCGCACCGAGCGGCGAACTCGCGGCGAGTGCGCCGAGGCCGCCGGCCGCCATGATGGCGGCGTTCAGGGAGGCCTGGCGCTCGACGGGGAACCACATCGAGAATGCCTTGAAGCTGGCCATCAGACAGGCCGACACACCCAGGCCGATCAGCGCCCGGCCGGCGACGAGCTGGGGCATGGCGTCGCCAAGCGCGAACAGCGCGCAGCCGGTGGCGCAGAACAGCAGCAGCCCCGCCTCGACGCGACGCGGCCCGTAGCGGTCGAGCAGGATGCCCAAGGGCAGCTGGAAGGCACCGAAGGCGAGCAGGTAGGCCGAAGTCAGCAGGCCCAGATCGGCGGCGCTGAGCCCGAGATCTTTCGTCAGCTCGGGGGAAATGACGGCATTGGCGTTGCGCAGCAGGTAGGAGAGGAAATAGCCGACCGCGAAGGGGGCGAAGACGCGCCGCCAGGGGTTGATCGCCGCTGCGCTCACGTCGCGCCGTGTTCCGCGAGAAAGTCCTTCACCCAGTGCTCGGCACGGGCGCCGGAAAAGCGTCCCTTGATCTCGCCGTCGATGAACAGCAGGACGGTGGGGAAGCCCCGCAGGCCGTAGCGTCCGGCGAGCTTCATGTTGGCGCCTTCATCGACCTCGACCTTGGCCAGCTTCAGCTTGCCGGCCATGGCCACGGCGACGCGGTCGAGCACCGGCGTCAGCGCACGGCAGGGCGGACACCAGTCGGCCCAGAAGTCGACCATTACGGGCATGGCTTTCGAAGCCTCGATCACCTGCGCCTCGAAACCGTCGAGGTCCACGTCGAAGATGCTGTCCGGATGGGAGTGATGATGAATGTGCATTGTCAGGTATTCCAGAGCCAGGCGGCGCCGCGCACGCCCGAGGAGTCGCCATGGGTATTCTTCAGAAGCCGCGTGGCGACGTGGTCGGAAAACACCCACTCGCCCCACAGCCGGGGCACGCGATCATACAGCCGGTCGAGGTTGGAAACTCCGCCGCCGAGCACGATCGCATCGGGATCGAGGATATTGATCACCTGCGCCAGCGACCGCGCCAGCCGCTGCTCGTAGCGCGCCATCGCCGCTGCGTCGTCCGCGCCGCCGTCGGCCGTTAACGCCGGGCCGGACAGGAAGGTCTCGATGCAGCCACAGCGACCGCAGTAGCAGTGCGGCCGCACAGCCTCTTCGCCAGGCATCGGGTTGTGGCCCCACTCGCCCGCGATGGCGTTGGCGCCAACCAGCACCTCGCCCCGGACGACGATGCCGCCGCCGACGCCCGTGCCGAGGATCACGCCGAACACCACCTCCGCACCCGCCGCCGCACCGTCGGTCGCTTCCGACAGCGCGAAGCAGTTCGCGTCGTTGGCGAGCCGCACCGGCCGGCCGAGCGCCGCTTCGAGGTCGGCGCGCAACGGGCGGCCGATCAGCCAGGTCGAATTGGCGTTCTTGATGAGCCCCGCACCTTTTCCAGTGGCACGCGATTCCGCACCGGGAATGCCCACACCCACCGTCCCGCCAGCACCGACTTTTTCCTCTGCCGTTTTCACGAGTGCGGCAATGGTCGCCACCGTCGCCGCGTAGTCGCCGCGCGGCGTCGGCACACGCTCGCGCAGCAATTCGGTCCCGTCATCGCCCAAGGCGATGATTTCGGTCTTCGTGCCGCCGAGGTCGATGCCCAGCCGCATGGCCTACTTGAACAGCCCCTCGAGCTTGTTCTTGAGTTTGTCCTCCGTCTTGTCGGCCTTTTGCCTGAGCGCCTCCTTCTTTTCCTCGACCCGGGCCTTGACGACATCACCGGCGACGGCCGACAGCTCGATCTTCCAGTCCGGCGTGTCGAAGGGTCCGCTGAGGCGCACCGGGATGGTCAGGCCCTTGACGGCATCCAGATCCTTGCCGCCCTGCCCGGTGCTGGTGGCGACGACGCTCGTCTTGAGCAGGTAGTCGAGGCGACTGTGGCCGATATCGATATCGCCTGCGCCGGCCAGGCGCAACAGCGGCGACTTGGCTATCAGGTCGTCGTTGCGGGCGATGCCGTCGGCAATGCGGAAGCTGGCCGACAGTTCGCTGAAATCGGTTTTCTGTGTCGCGTCGCTGGCCACGGCGAGATCCTGGCCACCCTTGAGCAGCGACTTGATCTCGCGCAGCTTTTTACCGATATCGATGCCCTTGAGAGCGCCGTCGCGCAGCTCGACACGCGCGCTGCCGGCGAGGGATTTTTTCAGCGCCGCCACCGTATCGCCCTGCGCGGTAAGGTCGAGCGCGACATTGCCGCGCCCGGCGAGCATGTCCCGAGCGACGAGATCCTTGAGCAGCGGATCGATGCGTACGCCCGACAAGGTCTGCTTCACAGCGAAGCGGTTGTCGTTGGCGTTGGCGGCGAGCGTGCCGTCGAGCCGGCCTTCGTACAGCTTGGCCGACAGCGGCGCAATATCGAGCCGGCCGCTCTTTGCGTCGATCTTTACACGAACATCACGGGCCCTGATCTTCGCCACCGTCAGCTGGCCGATCTTCGCCGTCCCCTTGAGGTTCAGATCCTTCAGGGCCGCGAGATCGATCTTCGCCTCCGCCACTTTCCCTGCCGCGACGCCGGTCTCGGCGTTCTTCTGTTCCGGCGGCAGGTATTGATCGAGATCGAGCTGGTCGATGTCGAGATCGAAGGCGAGCGCGAGGGGCGCGAATTGGCCGATATCGAGCTGCGCCTTGATCGTGCTCGCATCGAGCCGCGTGTCGAGCTGCAGGCGCGCGGACGGCCTGGCGAGGTCGATGCTCGCGGTACCCGCCAGCGGCAGGGCAAGAGCTTTCATCGGCAGCCCGGGATGGGTGAGATCGAGCAGGCCGGCCAGTTGGGGCAGCGCCACGGTCTGCTTGCCGAGGTCGAGCGCGACAGGAGAAGCGAGATGCGCGACGACGTGCAGGTCGCCCATTTTTGCGTCGGCTTCAAGTGCGAACTTGTCGATCTTCAATGACTCGGCGTCGCCCGCCACATTCGCCAGCGACAGCGTGGCGACGATAGTACGGCCCTGGCCATCGAGCGTCGCGGCAAGCTGCAGCATCGCGCTGCGCGCACCCGCGGATGCGATGTCGAGACGCGGCGCTTCGAGCTTGAGCGTGAAGGCATCGGCATCGCGCTGACCGCGTGCCGCCAGGGCAAGTGTCTCGATGCGGCCGATACCGCCCGCGAAACGCACGGCACCGCTGGTCAGGTTGAGATCGGCGAGCGAATGGTGGCTGTTCTCCTGTTCGTCACGCCAGTCGAAGCGGGCGTTGCCGATGCGAATCGCGGCAATGTCGAGGGGCGGCACCGTCCCGCCGGCGCCGACTTTTTCCTCCTGCGGAGCACCGAGCAAATCGGCGATGCTCAGGGAGCCATCCTTCCTTTTCACGACCGTCAGTGCCAGCCCGTCGACGACGACTTCGCGCACCACGATCTGCTGCGACAGCAGCGGCATCACGGCGACGGCGATGTTCGCCGCATCTAGACGGGCAAACTCGGCCTTGCCGCCGGGCTCGGAGAGCGTGGTGCGGCCGAGCCTTACGGCCACGTTCGGCCAGAAGCCGAGCGCCAGTTCGCCTTCGAACTTCAGCACCCGGCCGGTCTGCCTCTCGACGGCAGCGGCGATCTCCTGCTTGATCCGCACGGCATCGAAGGTCGCAACCAGATAAGCCACCCCGCCGGCAACCACCAGTACCACCAGCGCGAGCAGGCCGACGAGGACTTTGAGCACCTTCATGTCGCGTTTCCGTCAGTCCGCCACGAAGGGATTGCTGCGCCGCTCCGCACCGAAAGTGGACATCGGCCCATGGCCCGGAATGAACGAAAAATCGTCGCCGAGCGGAAACAGCCGGGTGCGGATGCTGGCGATCAGGTCGGCATGATTGCCGCGTGGAAAGTCGCTGCGGCCGATCGAGCCGGCGAACAGCACATCGCCGACGACGGCCAGTCGCGAAGACGTGTGGATGAAGCAGACATGGCCCGGCGTGTGGCCGGGCGTGTGGATCACGTCGAGCGTCAGGCCGCCGACCGCCACCGTGTCGCCATCGTCCAGCCAGCGGTCGGGCGATAGTGCCGGCGTGGCGGGAAAGCCGAACATGCGGCACTGCTCGGGCAGCTGGTCCATCCAGAAGGCGTCGGCACGCTGCGGCCCCTCGACGGGAATGGCCGGCACGCCCAGCCGT
Organism: uncultured Methyloversatilis sp.; assembly: GCA_964395815.1. Taxonomy (GTDB): domain Bacteria; phylum Pseudomonadota; class Gammaproteobacteria; order Burkholderiales; family Rhodocyclaceae; genus Sulfuricystis. Next base: position 6,012 of record CAYNCH010000031.1, on the reverse strand, counting down.
CCGGCGAGTTCCGCGGTGCCGCCGACGTGATCGATGTGGCCATGCGTGAGCAGGATGCGCTCGACGGTCAGCCCGTGCGTGGCGATGGCGGCGAGGATGTCATCCACGTCGCCGCCGGGATCGACGACGACGGCACGACGGGAACTCGCCTCCCACAGCAGGCTGCAGTTCTGGTCGAAGGGGGTGACGGGAATGATTCGATATTCGAGCATCAGCGTGCCATTTCAATGAGCCGTAAAGGTGATGCCGTAAAGCACTATGCCGGCGATGACGAACAGCACGAACACGATCGTCTTCCACGGTGTGGGCTTTTCGGCGTAGGGGTCGGTCAGCGCCCGCTCGGCGCCGGCCGGCAGCGCGGCCAGCTGGGTCAGAGAGGTGCCGAAGGGAATGTTGATGCGCGCCCGCGCATTGACTGCCCAGCCGTTGGCGTCGAGCAGCGGCCCGAGGTTGCGCGTGCGCAGCTTGAACCAGGCAACGATCACCGCCGGACCGGAAACGAGCAGCATCAGCCCGACGAAAACCAGCGGCATCTGCCACCACGCGAGACCGAGAATGCCGGTGACCAGCGAGACGATCGCCGTGCCGATGGCGCCAACGGCCAGGCCGATCGCGGCGAAGATACCGGCGAACTTGCCGACGTCGAACGGTGTGGGCGCCGCCTTGGCAGCCGGGGCGGCCGGCGCCTCGACCTTCTTGCCGACGCCGGCCGCCGACTCGCCAAGCTTGCCTTCGACGGCCGTCGCCTTGCTGGCGGCGAGCTTCTGCAGCTGTTCGCCGATCATGCGCGCGAGCTTCTTGTAGGGCGACCAGAAGGCCTGGCGCAGGCTGATCGGATGATCGACGATCCTGGTGATCGTCGCGTCCCAGTCGTTGCCGTCGCGGTCGTAGAAGACGCCGTTGCGGCCGACCATCAGCTGATCGCTGTCGCCGGCCGTGAAGGCGGCGGCGATGCTGGTCTTCGCGCCGGGGCGCACGCAGTCGCAATAGACGAGGCACAAGCGCGACAGGGTGGCAAGGGCGGCATGCTTGCCGGCGTCATTGACGGCGACGGTCAGTTCGGCGGCACGGCCATCGAGATACAGGGTACCGATCTGGAAGGTGGCCGGTTTCCGGTGCGTGTAGAAATCCTTGAAGGCGACGAAGTTGTTGGCGAGCGTCATCAGGTCGCGGCAGTAGCGGGCCAGCCGTTCCAGCGCCAGCACGCCATCCCCGGCGGCCGCCGGGTCGGGTTTCGCCGCCAGCCAGGCCGCGTAGGGCGCGAGCTTGTCCTTGAGCACCTGCCAGTCGGCTTCGGTCAGACTGTCGCGCGCCCCGAGCAGCGGCGTCACCGCCTGGTCGCGCAGGGCGGCGAGCGCGTCGGCCCAGGCGGGATTCACGCCCGCGGACAAGGGCAGCGCCGTCTCGCCGGCGCCGACTTTTGCCAGCGGCAGGTCGGTCGCGGAATTCGCCGCCAGCACACCGGCCGCCAGCGCCTTCAGCGCATCTTCGGAAGCATTGAGCAGCGCCACGGCGCGGTCGTCGAAGGACGCGAGCCGGCAACGCGCGAACCAGTCGTCGATCTTGGCGGCCACGGCCTGCACGGCGGCATGGGCCGCTTCGGTGGCGTCGCCGAGCGGATGCGCATCCGCGCCGGCCGCTTCCCAGGCGGCGAGCGACTTTTCTGCGAAGCGGGCCTGGGCGGCACTGGCCGCCTCCACGGTGATCGCATCGCCGCCCGTTTCGGCCAGCACCTCGCGTGCCGCAGCGGCGATGGCCGCACCTTCCTCGTCGTCGCGGATCGCCGCGAGTGGCAGCAGGCCGCCGGCCAGCGGGGCGACATCGCGCAGACGGGCGCCCGCCCATTCGGCCGCCGCGATCAGCTCCGGCGCACGGATGTGCCCATCGCCGTCGCCATCGATCAGCGCCAGCGTACGGGGGTCGAACACCGTGCCCGCCACGGGACAGGAGAGGGCGACCCACAGCTTCTGGTCAAGCCCGCCGATGGCCAGCAAATCCGCGGGAGTATCGATGTGCGGCTGGTCGAAACCGCCGGCACGGAAGAATTTCCAGGAGTGATTGTTCGCTGTCATGATGCCCATCGACCTCGGTGGTAAGGAGTTGTCATGTTACCCCGCCCCGGTGGCGTGTTGACGAAGGCGCGGCGAGGTGCGTATCGTGCGCGCCATAAAGCATTCCAGTCACTGCCCCAGGAGATTCCATGTCCTCCCCGACCATCGGCGGCCCGTCGATTTTGCGGAACCTGCTGTTCTCGTTTCTCGGCTTCGGTCTTGCTGTCGCGCTGGTATTTCCCTTCTACGCGAACGTCTTCGTGACCTGGAAACCCGGCATGCTGCCCTGGTTCGTCGCCGGTTGCGTCGTCGCAGGGCTGTCGATCGGCGTCGTCAACTACTGGCTGCTCAACCGCATCCTGCTCGTCAAGCTGCGCCGCATCGCCGACGTGGCCAACCAGATCTCGGGCAAGGACCTGACCCATCGCTGCCAGATCCGCAGCGCCGACACCATCGGCGAAATCGTCGACAGCTTCAACGCCATGGCCGCGAACCTGCGCAGCCTGATCGGCGAAACGCGCCGGCTGTCCGACGGCGTGAGCCGCGATGCGCGCGACATCCATATCTTCTTCGATGGGGTCGCCGGCCAGCTCGGCGAGCAGTCGCGCGAGACCGACGGCATCCGCACGGCCATCGCCGACATGGCCGGCATCGTCGGCGATATCGCCCGGCATGCCGGCACCACCGCCGAGCGAGGCCGCACGGCGGCCGAACAGGCTGCGGCCGGCGGACGCATCGTGCAATCGACCATCGCCGGCATGGAGCAGATCAGCGGCCATGTCGGTGCCGCCGCCCAGGCTGTGGAGGGTCTGCGCGCGCAAAGCCAGCAGATCGACGCGATCGTGCGCACCATCTCGGAAATCGCCGACCAGACCAATCTCCTCGCCCTGAATGCCGCCATCGAGGCGGCCCGTGCGGGTGAGCAGGGCCGCGGTTTCGCGGTCGTCGCCGACGAAGTGCGCAAGCTCGCCGAGCGGACTACCGCCGCGACCGGAGAAATCGGCGCGATGATCGCCGCCATTCATGTCAGCATCAACCAGACGGTGGGCACCATCGCCCAGGGCGCGCAAACGGCCAGCGCTGGCGTTGGCATGGCGCGCGAAGCCGGCGCAGCGCTTGCTGCGATCGTTTCCGGCGCCGACGAAGTCACGCAGCTGATCGACGAAATCGCCGCGGCGACCCAGCGCCAGCAGGAAGGCGTGGCGCAGGTCGAGCGCAACATCGCCCGCATCGCCGACCTGATCGGCAATATCCGCGACGCCGTCGGCGATGGTGCCGGACGCACCGACGACCTGGCCGGCAAGGCGGCCGCGCTGCACGGCAGCGTCCAGGAATTCAGGATCGAGCCATAGACACGCACGCTGCCGCACCCCTGATCGTCGACGCGCTCGTCAAGGCCTACGCCGGCAAACGTGCCGTCGACGGCCTGTCCTTCGCCCTGCGCCGCGGCGAATGCTTCGGCCTGCTCGGCCCCAATGGCGCCGGCAAGACGACGACGCTGCGCTGTTGCCTCGGCCTGACCGCGCCCGATGCCGGAACGATCACCCTGCTCGGCGAACCGGTGCCGCAGTTCGACAATCTCGATCCCGATTTCACCGCCGCCGAAAACCTGCTGGTCTATGGTCGCTACTTCGGCCTGCCCGACGCGGCGATCCGCGCGCGCACTCCGGCCCTGCTCGAATTTGCCGGCCTCTCCAGCAAGGCCGACGTCGGCATCCGCACCTTGTCGGGCGGCATGAAGCGGCGGCTGACGCTCGCGCGTGCGCTGGTCAACGACCCCGAACTGCTGGTGCTCGACGAACCGACCACCGGCCTCGACCCGCAGGCACGCCGGCTGATCTGGGACGGCCTCAAGAAGCTGCTCGACCAGGGCAAGACTATCCTGCTCACCACGCATTTCATGGACGAGGCCGAATATCTCTGCGACCGGCTGGTGATCGTGGACAGCGGCCGCATCATCGCCGCCGGCTCGCCGCGCACGCTGATCGACGAACATTTCCCGGTCTCGCCTTCCGCCCTGCGCCCGGCCAACCTTGAGGACGTGTTCCTCAAACTCACCGGCCACGAACTGAGGGACGGATGAGCCTCCCGCTGCCCGCCCTTCCTGGCCTGTCGCGCCGCGCCCTCGCCGTCTGGGGCCGCAACTTCCTCGTCTGGCGCAAGCTGGCCATCCCCTCGCTGCTCGGCAACCTGGCCGACCCGATGATCTACCTGTTCGGCCTCGGCTACGGCCTGGGCGGACTGCTGCCGCAGATCGAGGGCGTACCCTACATCGCCTTCCTCGCCGCCGGCACGGTCTGCGCCTCGACCATGAACGCCGCCTCGTTCGAAGCCCTCTACTCGGCCTTCGCGCGCATGCACGTGCAGCGCACCTGGGAAGGCATCATGAACGCGCCGGTCGGTCTCGACGACGTGGTGGCCGGCGAATGCCTGTGGGCAGCGACGAAAGCGGCGCTGTCGGGCGCGGCAATCCTCGGCGTGATCGCCCTGCTCGGCTATGTCGACGGCCCGCTGGCGCTGTGGGCGCTGCCGGCCATCTTCCTCACCGGCCTGTGCTTCGCCGCGCTCGGCCTGATCGTCACCGCGCTGGCGCCGTCCTACGATTTCTTCATGTACTACTTCACGCTGTTCATCACGCCGATGACGCTGCTGTGCGGCGTGTTCTTCCCGGTCGACCAGCTGCCGGCCATGGTACAGACGATCGGCGCCTGGCTGCCCCTCTCGCATGCGGTCGAGCTGATCCGGCCGCTGGCCTTCGGCCGCCTGCCGGCGGACATCGCCGGTCATGTCGGCGCCCTGCTGGCCACGACGGCCATCGCCTTCTGGATCGCCACCGCGCTGGTGCGCCGCCGCCTGCTGAAATAGCCTCAAGGGCATCTTCCCTGCCGTCCCGCCAGCGCCGATTTTTTCGCGCAACTTTTGACATACGTCAACCGCACTGCAACATTTAAGCCATAACAGAGAATTAGAATGTGCTTATGAATTCGAATGTTGCATCCGCTGCCAAACCGAAATCAGGGGTCGGAAGCGCGGGGTTGTTTGTCGCGCTGTTTTTTTTCTGGATTCTGCTGAACGGCTCGCTGGCCACCGACGTGCTGATCGTCGGTGCCGCTGTCTCTGCCGTCATCACCTTCTTCTTCCGCAGCCATCTGGGCTGGTTTTCCGAGCTCCGGCTGACGCCCGTGGCGCTCGCCACCACCGTCGGCTACATCGTCTATTACCTGAAGGCGCTGGTCACTTCCAACCTCAACGTCGCCGGCATCGTGCTCTCGCCCGACCTGCCGGTGCGGCCCGGCATCGTCAAGGTCAAGACCCGACTCAAGAGTTCGATGGGGCGCATGCTGCTGTGCAACTCGATCACCCTGACACCGGGCACGCTGACGGTCGACATGGACGGCGAATGGCTCTACATCCACTGGGTGACCGTCGATTCGCCCGATATCGAAGCCGCCACACAGGCCATCGTCGGGGGCTTCGAGCGTTACCTCGAGGTCATGTACGGGTGAGACATGCTTGATTTCCTGATCACGCTCGCCGCCATGCTCGCCGCCACCGGCTTCCTGCTGGCGCTGTGGCGTTTCTTCCAGGGGCCGTCGGACGCCGACCGCATCGTCGCCTTCGACACACTGACCGTCATCGCGCTCACCGGCATTGCCCTGATCGCCTATCTGGAAGGGCGCGGCATCTACCTCGACGTGGCGCTGGTCTATGCGCTGCTGTCCTTCCTCGGCGTGATCGTCGTCGCACGCCATCTGGAGCGGGGGCTCTGATGCTCGACATCCTTGGGGGACTGCTGCTGGTCGCCGGTTCGATCTTCCTGCTGCTCGGCGGGCTCGGCCTGGTCCGCATGCCGGACGTCTTCAACCGCATCCAGGCCGGCACCAAGGCGACCACGCTGGGCACGCTGCTCTCGCTCGCCGGTTTCGCCTGCCTGCAGCCGGACTGGGCACTCAAGCTCTTT
>CAYNCH010000030.1:0-11205 GCA_964395815.1 uncultured Methyloversatilis sp. | reverse complement strand
TCAGTTGTTCGCCGTTGAGGCTGTCGGTGAAGGAGTACATCTCCTTCTCGACGATGTCGGTGACGGCACCGATGGCACGCGCGAACAGCGGCGTCGGCTCGACCAGCGGCATGCGGATCGGCCGATAGCCGTAGGCGGACAGCCAGTCGCGGATCAATGCCTCGAAGGCTTCCCAGCGCTCGGCCTCGTCGGGCAGGATGTCGTTCATCCCGCGGATGGCTTGCAAGGTTTGGCTCATGAATGCTTTGGATAATTCTTATCGACGTAGGCGTCGATCATGGTTCTGAATTCGGCAGCAATGTTGTCCCCGCGCAGGGTAGCCACCCGTTCGCCATCGGCATACACGGGCGCGACCGGCTCCTCGCCGGTGCCGGGCAGCGAGATGCCGAGGTTGGCGTGCTTGCTCTCGCCGGGGCCGTTGACCACGCAGCCCATCACGGCCACCGTCATGTCCTCGACACCACGGTGGCGCAGTTTCCAGCCGGGCATCTGCGCCCGCACGTAGTTCTGGATGTCCTGCGCGAGTTCCTGGAAGAAAGTGCTGGTGGTGCGGCCGCAGCCGGGGCAGGCCACCACCATCGGCACGAAAGCGCGCAGGCCCATGGTCTGCAGGATCTCCTGCGCGACGATCACTTCCTTGGTGCGGCTTTCACCCGGCTCGGGGGTAAGGGAGACACGAATCGTGTCGCCAATGCCTTCCTGCAGCAGCACGGCCAGCGCCGCCGTCGAGGCGACGATGCCCTTGCTGCCCATGCCGGCCTCGGTCAGCCCCAGATGCAGCGGATAGTCGCAACGCGCCGACAAGTCGCGGTACACGGCAATCAGGTCCTGCACGCCGCTGACCTTGCACGACAGGATGATGGCATCGCCGGGCAGGCCAAACTCCTCGGCCTTTGCCGCGGATTCCAGCGCGGAAGCCACCATCGCCTCGCGCATCAGGCCGGTGGCGTCCTTCGGCTCGGCGCGTTTTGCGTTCTCGTCCATCAGGCGCGCCAGCAGGCTCTGGTCGAGACTGCCCCAGTTCACGCCGATACGCACTGGCTTTTGGTATTGGCAGGCGATCTCGATCATCTGTGCGAACTGTTCGTCGCGCTTCGCCCCCTTGCCGACATTGCCCGGGTTGATGCGCAGCTTGTCGAGCGCGGCGGCGCATTCGGGAACTTCGGTCAACAGCTTGTGGCCGTTGAAATGGAAGTCGCCAACCAGTGGTACATCAAGGTTCAACTGGGCAAGCCGCTCCTTGATCTTCGGCACGGCGGCGGCAGCCTCGCGGTTATTCACCGTCACGCGCACGATCTCCGATCCGGCGCGATGGAGTTCGGCCACCTGCTGGGCGGTATTGAAGACATCGGCGGTGTCGGTGTTGGTCATCGACTGGATGACCACGGGAGATGGCATGCCATCGGGTGCCGTCCCGCCAACGCCGACTTTTCTGACCATGACGCGGCGCGTCGGCCGGCGGGCAGGAAACGTAGTCGCCATCACTCGATCCTCAGGCGCGCCACGTCGGCACGCGTGTGGGGGGCGAGATCGATCTCGCGCTCGCCATAGCTGACTTTGACCCGTCCGGCATTACCGACCACTACATCGAACGGCGGCTTGCCCGTGAGTTCGAGGCGGCTACCGGCCGGATTCTCACCCGAATGGAGCACCTGCCGTGCAGCGTCCGACACCTCCAGCCACGACTTGTCCTCGAAACTGAACAGCAGACGGGGAGCATTTGGTGCAGGAGGTTCAGAAGGTATGGGGACCTCAGAACTCGCGACAGTTCCACCCTCCGGCAATCCACCGGAAGCTACGGCAACGGGTACGACAGGGCTGATACCCTGCGGTGCCGCAGCCACATCGACCGCGGGTCCCGCCGATGCCACCGGTTCCTTGTCGGTGACGAAGGGGATCGCGGGCTGACCGGGGCTGAAATACAACCACAGCCCGATCAGTACGGCTGCCAGGGCAATGACGATCGACGCCGATGCAAGCCAGCTCATCTGACGCAGCCCGCCGGGCTCGCCGGCAAGGCCCATGTTGTCCGGCGGCTTGACCTCGACCGGTACATTGGGGGTCCGGGCATCGAGCAGGCGCAGCACGGCGCTGGTGTCGAGCCCGAGCAGGCGGGCGTAACTGCGCGCGAAACCACGGACGATGGTCGTGCCCGGCAGGGCATCATAGTCATCGGCTTCGAGCGACTCGACCTGGCGCTGGCTGAACTTGAGCGACTGGGCGACGTCGGCGGTCGTCAGGCCGGCCGCTTCGCGCGCGGCGCGCAATTGACGCCCCACCGTCGCCGTCCCGCCAGCGCCGACTTCTTCCGCCGGCAAGGCCTCAGCCGGTACGCCCTGCTGCACGTCGGTCAATCGAACTCTCCACGCATCAGCTTCTGATATTCGAGGGAATCGCGATGCTTGCGGCGCAGCAGTCCGGTGTAGCGGGCTTCGCCTTCCTTGTCGCCGAGCTTCCGGTCGACTCGCAAGGCCAGCCAGACCGACCCGGCGGTCGGCTCGATCAGTTTGTGCAGATCCTGCAGACGCAGACGTGCCTCGTCTAGACGATTGCTGCGGTACGCGATATCCGCCAGCCAGTAGAGTGCGCCACGATTGTTGGCATCGAGCCGCAGGGCGTTCAGCAGATAACCCTCCGCCAGGCGGTCATCGGGAATCTGGATGGCGCAGTACCCGGCATTCAGCAATGCGCTCAACGGCGACTGAAACAGCGGATTGCCGATCGCCACCCGGAAATGGGCGAGCGACTCGCGCGCCTTGCCGGTCTGGCACAGGAACCAGCCGTAATCGTTGTTGATCTCCGGGTCGTTGCCCGCCATCCCGAGCGCCTTGCGGAAATTTTCCGTCGCGAGTTCATTCTGGCGCAGGGCCATGTACGTCAGGCCGAGAAGATTGTAGGCAGGCGCATATCCGCTGTCCGAGGCGAGGGCGATACGCGCCTCGTCGAGCGCGACCTCGTGGCGCCCCTCGCCGAGATAGAGCCGGCCGAGCTCGGTATGCACCTTCGCACGCTGCCGGGCATCGTTGCCCGCCGCTTGTTGCGACACGGCCAGTTCGACGTTTGCCGCTTCGCTACCGACAGGATTGCCAGCGCAACCGGCGAGCAGGACGGCGCCTGACAGCGCAATCAGCACGGATTTCGACATCATGCGTTGGCCTCCAGCGGAATACGTACCAGGGTGCGACGCGACCGGTCACGCACCTGGCCGGCCAGCTGGCCGCAGGCCGCATCGATATCGTCGCCACGCGTCTTGCGCACGGTCGTGACGACGTCGGCCTGCATCAGGATCTCCTGGAAGCGCCGCACACGTTCCGCCGACGGCTTCCGGTAGTCCGTTCCCGGAAAGGGATTGAAAGGAATCAGGTTGAACTTGCACGGCACAGCGCGCGTCAGCGCTAGCAGGGCGCGTGCATCCGCGTCGCGGTCGTTGACGCCGGCCAGCAACACGTATTCGAAGGTGATGAAATCGCGCGGCGCCTTGTCCAGGTAACGGCGGCAGGCCGCCATCAGCTCGGCCAATGGATATTTCCGATTGAGCGGAACAAGCTGGTCGCGCAACGCATCGATCGGCGCATGCAGCGACACGGCCAGCGCGACCGGACACTCTTCGCGCAGGCGATCCATGGCCGGCACCATGCCGGCGGTCGATACGGTCACGCGCCGGCGCGACAGCCCGTAGGCATTGTCGTCGAGCATCAGCTTCAGTGCCGCGACCACATGGTCGTAATTGGCGAGCGGTTCGCCCATGCCCATCAGCACGACATTGCTGATCACGCGTTCGCCTCCATCCCTCTTGTCGCCGACGCCCGGCTGCTTCACGGCACCCAGCACGCGGTTGGCGTGCCATAACTGGCCGATGATCTCGGCCGTGGTCAGGTTGCGGTTGAAGCCCTGCTTGCCGGTCGAGCAGAACGAGCATTCAAGCGCGCAGCCCACCTGCGTCGATATGCACAGCGTGCCGCGACTGGCTTCCGGAATGAATACCGTCTCGACGGCATTGCTGGCGCCCACATCCAGCAGCCATTTACGCGTGCCGTCAGCCGCCGTGCTGTCGCGCACCGGCACCGGGCCGCGAACCTCAGCCTTCGCCTGCAATGTGGCCCTAAGGGTCTTGGCGATATCGGTCATCTGCTCGAAGTTGTCGACGCCAAAACGATGCATCCAGCGCAACACCTGGCGCGCACGGAAGGGCTTTTCGCCCTGCTGCGCGAACCAGGCCGTCAGGCTGTCAGCATCGAAATCAAGCAAATTGACCGTCATGCGGTGCGAATCAACGGCCCGAGAAAACGTTCAGCTCGGGGAAGAAGTAGGCGATTTCGACCTTGGCGGTATCGGGGCCATCGGAGCCATGCACGGCGTTGGCGTCGATGCTCTCGGCAAAATCGGCGCGGATGGTGCCGGCGTCGGCCTTCTTAGGGTCGGTCGCGCCCATCAGTTCGCGGTTCTTGGCGATGGCGCTCTCGCCTTCGAGCACCTGGATCATCACCGGGCCGGAGGTCATGAACGAGACCAGATCCTTGAAGAAGGGACGCTCCTTGTGCACCGCATAAAAGCCGCCCGCCTCGCGCTCCGACAACCAGGCCATGCGGGAAGCGACGATCTTGAGACCGTTGGTTTCGAAGCGGGAATAGATCTTGCCGATCACGTTCTTGGCAACGGCGTCGGGTTTGATGATCGACAGGGTGCGTTCAATGGCCATGCTTTTCTCCAGCAGATTGATAAGTAACAAAAAGGGGGCGAATTTTAGCCCATAAAGGAAACAGCGCCGACCTTCCCGGGGAAAAGTCGGCGCTGGCGGGACGGCGATGCGCCCGGATAAACTACATCATGCCCAATGTCCTCGGCAGCCAGGTGGAAATGGCCGGCACGTAGGTGATCAGCAGCAGGAAGATCAACATCGTCAGCAGCCACGGCCAGACGGCCTTGGTGCACTCGGTCAGGCCCATCTTGCTGATGCCGCTGGCGACGTAGAGATTGAGGCCGACCGGCGGCGTGATCATGCCGATTTCCATGTTCACCGTGATCATCACCCCGAAATGGATCGGATCGATGCCGAGTTTCATGGCGATCGGGAACAGGATCGGTGCGGTGATCAGGATGATCGACGAAGGCTCCATGAAGTTGCCCATGAGCAGCAGCAGCACGTTCACCGCGATCAGGAAACCGATCACGCCGATGCCTGAATCGAGCAGCCATTGCGCGATGCTCTGCGGAATCTGCTCGTTGGTGAGGATGAACGAGAACAGCACCGCGTTGGTGATGATGTAGAGCAGCATCGCGCTCATGTTCGCCGAGTTCAGCAGCACCTTCGGCACGTCGGAGAGCTTCAGGTCCTTGTACACGAAGATGGCGATGACGAAGGCGTACACCGCGCTCATCGCCGCCGCCTCGGTCGGCGTGAACAGGCCGCTGTAGATGCCGCCCATCACCACCACGATCAGGAACAGGCCCCAGATCGCCTTGCGGAAGGCATCCCAGCGCTGCGCCCAGGACATCGGCTGTTCGCGCGGGTAGTTGTTCTTGTGCGCCACCCACCAGGTGCAAAATCCCAGCATGAAGGCCAGCAGCAGCCCGGGAATCACGCCGGCCATGAACAGCGCGCCGATCGAGCTGTTGGTCGACACGGCATACATCACCATGACGATCGACGGTGGAATCAGGATGCCGAGACCGCCGGACGATGCGATGACGCCGACCCCGAACTTCTTCGGGTAGCCCGCCCTGACCATGGCCGGCAGCAGGATCGAGCCGATCGCCACCACGGTGGCCGGCGAGGATCCCGACACCGCGGCGAACAGGGCGCAGGCGAACACCGCGCTGAGGCCCAGGCCGCCGCGCAGGTGGCCGACCATCGAGGTGGCGAAGTAGATCATGCGCTTGGCGACGCCGCCATGAGTCAGGAAATTGCCGGCGAGGATGAAGAACGGGATCGCCATGATCTCGAACTTCTCGATGCCGGTGAACAGCTTCAACGCCACCGACTCGATCGGCACCTGCGTCATCGTGAACAGGAAGGTGAGCACGGTGAGGCCGAGCGAGATCGAGATCGGCATGCCGGTGAGCATCAGCACCAGCAGCAGCACGAAGATGATCGCGGTGTTCATGGCTTGGCGCTCCCGTCGTCGGCCGGGCCGCGCGCGTCACGCCCGGGCTCGTCGAGTTCGCGCGGATGCAGCTCGTCGTCCATGCGGTAGATGCGGTCCTCCTGCCCCGGCTGGTTCATCGGCGGCGGCACCGCTTCTTCGTCCAGTCCTTCGACATGGCCGTGGTCGTGGTGCGGCAGCTCGCCGGTGCGCGCGAAGCTCCAGGCCACCTGCAGGAAGCGCAGGCACATCAGGCCGGAGCCGAGCGGAATCGCCGAGTAGACGATCCAGGTCGGCCATTCGAGATCGGGCGTGGTCGGCCCCTCGGGCAGATCGCCGGTGGCCAGGCCGACCGCCTTGAAGATCGCGTAGTGCGCGCCGTTCTCCCACACGAAGGTGGCGCCGAGCACGGCGACGACGCCGGTGAAGAAGGCGCCGGCGAGCAAGCCGAAGACGATGACGGGCTTGCGCCGGCGGTCGCTCAGGCGGTTGATGACGACGTCGACGCCGACGTGGATGCCGGTGCGCACGCCGTAGGCGGCGCCGAACTTGGCCATCCAGACGAACATGATGATGCACAGCTCCTGTGCCCAGCTGACATTGATGCCGATCAGCCAGTCCTGCACGCCGGGAATCGACAATCCCGAGGCGTAGCGATGCAGCACGGCGATGAAGATGATCAGCGTCGCCGCCCCCATCAGGAAAGCGATGAACCACTCCTCGAGATGATCGAGAATTTTCATGATGCCCCCGGAAAAACAGCGGGAGCCCTCAGGCCCCCGCACAGCACATTACAGCTTGGACGGATCGAAACCGGTTTCCTTGTAGACCGACTGGATCAGATCCTTGCCGATGCGGTCGGCCATCTGGTCATGCACCTTGACCAGCGTCTTCTTCCAGGCCTTCTTCTGGTCGGCGGTCAGCTCGATGATCTCGCTCTTGCCGGACTTCTTCACCTCGGCCATCGCATCCTCGTTCTCTTTCTTGGCGATCTCGTTGGCGTACTTGGTGGCATCGGCCATTGCCGCTTCCAGCGTGGTGCGCACGTCGGCCGGCAGTCCGTCCCAGAACTTCTTGTTCACCAGTACCGCATAGCCGAGATAGCCGTGATTCGACATCGTCACGTATTTCTGCACCTCGTGCATCTTCTGGGTGTAGAGGTTGGACGGCGGGTTCTCGGTACCATCGACCACGCCGGTCTGCAGCGCCTGATAGACCTCCGAGAAGGCCATCTTCTGCGGCAGCGAGCCCAGCGCGCGCATCTGCGCATCGAGCACGTTGGACGACTGGATGCGCATCTTCAGGCCCTTGAAGTCTTCCGGCATCCGCAAGGGCTTGTTGGCGCTCATCACCTTGAGGCCGTTATCCCAGTACGCCAGTCCCATCAAGCCCTTGCTGCCGAGCAGGTTTAGCAGGTTCTTGCCGACCGGGCCGGTGGTGATCTTGTGCAGTTCCTCGTAGTTGTCGAAGATATAGGGCAGGTCGAACAGTTCGAACTGCTTGAGGCCGAGCGGGCCGAACTTGGCGAGCGAGGGGGCCAGCATCTGCACCGCGCCGAGCTGCAGCGCCTCCATTTCCTCCTTGTCCTTGTAGAGGGTGCTGTTCGGGTAGACCTCGACCTTGACCTTGCCGGCGGTGCGCTCTTCGGCGATGCGCTTGAATTCGAGGGCGCCCTTGCCCTTCGGGGTGTTGTCCGCGACCACGTGGCTGAACTTGATGACGATGGGCTGCTGGGCCATGGCGGAAACGCCGGCCAGCGAGAAGGTGGCGGCCGCCAGGCCGATGACGAGCGTGCGCAGTTTCATATCGACTCCTCTTGTTGGAATGTTGTCACCAGCATCCTGTGGGCGGCCAGGCCGTCTGCGACTGGCCGCTGTCTGGTGTGAGCGGCATTATCCCTGCACCACTTCGCCGCACCATTGTGGATTTCCGCAGACCGATGCCGTCCCGCCAGCGCCGACTTTTCTGTCGCGCGCATTAGAATGCCGCCCATGATGGATATTGCACATCGCCCGGTTCTGGTCGTTGCCGACGACGAACCGCTGGCGCTCGAACTGCTGGTCGACCTGCTCGAATCCGAAGGCTATGCGGTCCTCCCCGCCCGCGATGGCGAGGAGGCGTGGTCGCTCCTGACCGACCCGGCGCACACAGTCGACCTGCTGATTTCCGACCGGCAGATGCCCCGCCTCGACGGCATGGCCCTACTCGCCCGCATCCGCCAGTCGTCGCCTCTGCGGGGACTGCGGACCATGTTCGTCACCGGTCTCGACAACGAGGCCGACATCGCCGAAGGCATCGCCGCGGGCGTGTATTACTACCTCACCAAACCCTACAAACCGAAGGTACTGCGCGCCATCGTCGCCGCCGCACTCGCCGATATCGCCAGTCACCGCCTGCAGGAAGAGGAAATCGCCCACAGCGCCCGGGCCATGTCCGGGCTGCTGTCCGCCAGCTTCGTCTGCCGCACGCCGCTCGAGGCCCGCTATCTCGCCCATCTGCTCGCCAATGCGAGTCCCCGGCCACAAGCGACCGTGCTGGGCCTGACGGAACTGATGCTCAATGCCGTGGAGCACGGCAATCTCGCCATCGGCTATCAGGAAAAAGGCCAGCTGATGCTGGATGGCGTACTCGACCAGGAAATCGCACGCCGCCTGGCACTGCCCGAATATTGCAACCGCCAGGTACGGGTCGATTTCGAGCGGGCTCCGACCGGAGTCAGCTACATCGTCCGCGACCAGGGCAAGGGTTTCGACCCGACACGCTTTCTGACGCTCGAACCCGAACGCGCCACCGACTGGCATGGTCGCGGCATTGCCCTGGCGCGCATGACCAGCTTTGATCATGTCGAATACCGTGGCTGCGGCAACGAAGTGTTCGCCCGGGTCGATCTGCCTGCCGACAACAGCGTTCACTGACCCGACTTGTCCATGTCTTCATCGTTTTGCCGCCAGCGCCTGTCGCTCGTTCTCTGCTGCCTCGCACTCGCCGGCTGTGCGACCACCCAGATTCCGCCAACGGGCGCCCAAAGTGGACTGGAAACCACCCGCAGCCCGGTCGTTTCGACCAGCACACCCTCCGCATCCAGCGGTACTGCCGCCGCAGGATTGCCCAATACCGCGGCCTTGCCGGTCGAAACCATGACGCCCGCGGCTCCGCCGCCACTGCTCGACCTGACCGTAGCACCCGACGATCTCTGGCAGCGCATTCGCCACGGCTTCGGCATGCCGGACCTGCACAATCCGCTGGTGGCGGACCGCCAGTCCTGGTATCTCAACCGGCCGGACATGCTGCGCCGCATTTTCGAACGCGCCGGCCGTTACCTCTATCACATCGTCGAGGAACTGGAAAACCGCGGCATGCCGACCGAACTGGCCCTGCTGCCGATGGTCGAAAGTGCCTACAACCCGCAGGCCGTGTCGAGCGCCCGTGCCATGGGCATGTGGCAGTTCATCCCCTCCACCGGCAAGAACTACCAGCTCGAACAAAACTGGTGGGTGGACGAACGGCGCGACATCATCGCCTCGACCGATGCCGCCCTGCGCTACCTGCAGAATATCTATGACATGCATGGCGACTGGCATCTCGCCCTGGCGTCCTACAACTGGGGCGAACATGCGGTCGCGCGCGCCATTGCGAAAAACCAGGCCAAGGGGCTGCCCACCGACTATTCGAGCCTGACGATGCCGGGCGAAACGCGCTACTACGTGCCCAAGCTGCAGGCGCTCAAGAACATCATCGCCCAGCCCGAGGTCTTCGGCTTTTACCTGAAGCCGATCCCGAACCAGCCCTATTTCGAAACGGTGATGAAGCCGGAACGCATCGACGTCGCCGTGGCGGCACGTCTGGCCGATATCCCGGTCGAGGAATTTCTCGCGCTCAATCCGGCCTATCACCGGCCGGTGATCAACGGCAACCAGGCCAGCGAGGAACTGCTGTTGCCGATCGCGAAGATCGGCACCTTCCTCGTCAATCTGGAACGCTACACGGCCGCGGACATCCCCCTTTCGAACTGGCAGACCTATCGACTCAAGAAGGGCGAGACGCTCGCCAAGGTCGCGGCGCGCCACCGCATCAGCCTCGACCGCCTCAGGCAGATCAACGGCATCACACCGCGCGTCAGGGTCGGACCCGGCTTCAACCTGCTGGTACCGCGCGCCGGCAGCCAGGCCAATCCCAACCTGATGGCGAAAGTCCTGCCCAAGGAGCCGCCGGCACGCAGCGTCAAAAAGAAAACAAGCGGCCGGAAAGCCGCCGCCAAAAAGCCGGCCGGCAAAAAGACCGTCAAGCCCAGGCAGCAGAAAAAGCCGGCAAAGAAACGCTGACGGGGCTCAGGAGGCCCAGAAGCAGGCCACTTGGTGGCAGGCGGAAATCGTCACTGCATCCGGATAGGCCTCGCGGCAGCGCGTCGTGGCGCGCGGACAGCGCGGATGGAAATGGCAGCCGGCCGGTGGATGCGCCGGCGAGGGCGGATCGCCCGGCACCAGCAACTTTTCGCCGGCCGCACCATCGAGTTTTGGCACTGCCGCCAGCAGCGCCTGCGTGTAGGGATGGCGCGGCGTGCGCAGCACCTCCTCCGTCGTGCCGCGCTCGACGATGCGGCCCAGATACATCACCGCCACTTCGTGCGCCAGGTAGTCCACCACCGCGATATTGTGGGTGATGAACAGATAGGCCAGGCCGAGACGCGCCTGCAAGTCGGCGAGCAGGCGCAGCACCTGCGCCTGCACCGACACGTCGAGGGCGCTGGTCGGTTCGTCGCAGATCAGCAGGGCAGGATTCACCGCCAGCGCACGGGCGATGGCGATGCGCTGGCGCTGGCCGCCGGAAAACTCGTGGGGGTAACGCCCCGCCATGTCCGCCGTCAGCCCGACCTGTTCCAGCAGGGCCGCGACATCGGCGCGCCGGTGGCCTTCCGCGACGATCTCGCCGACGCGCATGCGCGGATCGAGCGAGCCGAAGGGGTCCTGGAACACCATCTGCATGCGCGCCGGCACCAGCCCGGCGACCGGCTCGCCGTCGAGCTTCATCGTGCCGCCCGTCCGGCCCTGCAGGCCGAGGATCGCCTTGCCCGCCGTCGTCTTGCCACAGCCCGACTCGCCCACCAGCGCCAGGGTACGCCCTG
>CAYNCH010000029.1:0-11326 GCA_964395815.1 uncultured Methyloversatilis sp. | reverse complement strand
CCATCCCCGCCGCCAGCAGCACCGGCAACGCTCTCCGGGTAATTCGCTTCATGGTTACCTCCCATTAGATTAGGACAACACCGAAAATTGCCGTGCGACACGGTGTCGCTGCGACAATTTGTCGCGCACTCTATGCTCGCAGCAAGTAGTTATCCTTGACACGAATCAAGCCAGGGTCGGCGACCCCTGATATCCTCCCTTTCCCCATGCCCGCCCGTCCTTCATTTCTCGTTGATTCCGCGATGGTTCTCGCCCTGATCCTGATCGGGGTGGTCGGCTACAAGGCGTCTCCCCTGCTGATGCCGAAGGCCGATGTGACGGCACTGCCCGATCCGGCCTGCGATTTGCATCGCGGCGCTTGCCAGGTCGCCTTGCCGAGCGGCGGCAGCCTCAGTTTTTCGTTGTCGCCACGCCCGATCCCGGTGATTAGCCCGCTCGCCGTCAGCGTCGATCTCGAGGGAACACGTGCCGACCGGGTCATGGTCGATTTCGCCGGGGTCAACATGAACATGGGCTTCAATCGCCCCGGGCTGGAGGCTGTGCCGGGATCGGAGGGCCGGCGCTTTGCCGGACAGGCGACCCTGCCGGTGTGCGTGACCGGGCGGATGACCTGGCAGGCCACGGTACTGGTCGAGTCGGAGGCGCAGCGCATCGCCGTTCCCTACCGTTTCGATGCGGGCCACTGAATCGTGAAGACCGCGCTGCTGAGCCTCCTCAATCTGCTGTTGCTGCTGGCGATCGTCTGGACGGGCCTCTTCTGGGAGCCCGAATCGGATCGTGCACCCCTGCCGGGAACGCATGCGGCCCGAATGGTGGCCGACGTATCCCTGGCGCCGCCCCCTTCGGGAGGGGACTTCACACTGGCGGGCCGGTCCGGGCAGGTGGCCCTGAACGACTTTTCTGGCCAGGTCGTCCTGCTGTATTTCGGTTATACGTACTGCCCGGATATCTGTCCGACCTCCCTGACGGTCTGGCAGCAGGCCCTGGAAATGCTGACGCCTGCGGAACTCGCCCGGGTACAGCCCTTGTTTGTCAGCGTCGACCCGGAACGGGACAGCCTGGAGCGGCTGACCGAGTACGTGCAATTTTTCCATCCGCGCATCGCGGCGCTGACCGGCCGGCCGGACCAGCTCGCCGAAATTGCACGACGCTACGGGGCCGTATTCGTGCGTCAGGAGAGTGCATCCGCGGGGGGCTCTGTCATCGATCACAGTGCCTTGACCTATGTGATCGACCCGCAGGGCCGCCTGGCCGAGACGCTGCCGCATGGCGCTGCTGCAGAACAGTTGTTGGCCGCATTGCGCAAACATTTGTCTTCGAACTGAAAAAGGAGTCTTACCGATGAAAATCCGCTTGCCGCTCACCACGCTGTTTGCCGGCCTCATCGCCTTGCCGGCCATGCCGGCGAGTGCTGCCGGGGTCGCCGACCGGATCGAGATCGTCGATCCCTATGTGCGCATGGCGCCGCCCGGTGCCAAGGCCACCGGGGCATTCATGATCATTCGCAATGCGGGCGAACAGGAGGTGCAGCTGGTTGCGGCCGCATCGGCTGCGGCGAATGTCACCGAACTGCACAATCACATCAACGATGGCGGCGTGATGCGCATGCGCCAGGTCAAGGAGATCGCCGTGCCGGCCAAGGGCGAGGCCCAGTTGAAGCCGGGGGGCTACCACGTCATGCTGATCGACATGAAGGCGCCGCTCAAGGAAGGCGACCATGCGGTCATTACCCTGAAGTTCGCCGACGGCAGCAGCAAGGATATCCATGCTCCGGTGATGCGGCCGACGGCCGGCGGCATGCCGATGAAGGGCATGGACCATAGCAAGCACTGAGCACGTTTCGAGCGTGCCAGGCCGCGACCAAAGTCGGCGCTGGCGGGACGGCGCCGAGCGCTGCCGGCCTATGTCAGCGTGAGTTCCCCGGCGTCGATCATCGCTTCGAGTTCGGCCGGCTTCATCGGCTTGCCAAACAGGTAGCCCTGGAACACCTCGCAGCCGGCGGCGGCGAGGAAATCGGCCTGCGCGGCGGTCTCGACGCCTTCGGCAAGGGTCTGCAGACCGAGGTTGCGGCCGAGGGCGATGACGGTGCGGGCGATGGCCTTGTCGCTTTCGTTCTCGGGCAGGTCCTTGACGAAGGCGCGGTCGAGCTTGATGCGGTCAAGCGGGAAGTTTTTCAGGTAGGCCAGCGACGAATAACCCGTGCCGAAGTCGTCGATCGCGATCTTGACGCCCATCCAGCGCAGGCCATCCATGATCAGCGCCGCGCTGGCGGGGTCGTTCATCAGCAGGCCTTCGGTGATCTCCAGTTCGACCAGACGGGCGGGCAGGTCGTTCGCTTCGAGGGTGAGATGGACCGTGGCCATCAGGTCTTCGCGACGGAACTGTCGGGTCGACAGGTTGATGCCCATGGCGATGTCGGCGCCGTAGCGCTGGCGCCACAGCCCGGCCTGCCGGCAGGATTCGCGCAGCACCCATTCGCCGATCGGCACGATCAGGCCGGTGGTTTCGGCGATGGGGATGAATTGCACCGGGGAAACCTGGCCGAGCGTCGGATTGTGCCAGCGCAGCAATGCCTCGACGCCGACCAGACGCCGGGTGCCGGCCGCCACCTGCGGCTGATAGACGATGGAGAATTCGCGGTTGTCGAGGGCCAGGCGCAGCATGCGTTCGAGCATGAGCATTTGCGCGCCGGCTGCGTTCATTTCGCGGGCGTAGAAGGTGTAGCTGCCGCAGCCTTCTTCCTTGGCGCGGTAAAGGGCCGACTCGGCGTTGCTCAGCAGGTCGTGGGTGTCCTTCCCGTCGTTCGGGTAGAGCGCGATGCCGATGCTGATCGAAATCGGCAGCACTTGGCCCTGCACCTCGAAAGGCGGCACGAACGCGGCGTTGAGGCGCTCGCAGAAGGCACTGGCCGTTTGCGCATCGTTGAGGTCGGCGAGCAGGACCGAGAAACGGTCGCCGCCGGCGCGTGCGGCAATGTCGTGCCGACGCAGGGTCTGACGGATACGTTCGGCGGCCATCGCCAGTACCTGGTCGCCGGCCGGGTGGCCGAAGGATTCGTTGACCAGCTTGAAGCGGTCGAGCCCGATATCGAGCACGGCGAAGCTGTTGCCGGCGCGCCGCGCGTTGACGATGGCCTGGTCGAGCGCGGAGCGCCATGCCTCGCGGTTGGGCAGGCCGGTGAGCGGATCGAAAGTGCGCAGGTGTTCCAGCAGCGCCTCGGTCTCCTTGTACTTGGCGAGATCGATGGTCATCGCGATGTAGTTGGTCAACGCGTCATGATCGTCTTTCACCGCGGCGATCGACAGCAGGCCGGGGTAGATTTCGCCGTTCTTGCGGCGGTTCCAGATTTCGCCTTCCCAGCGGCCGGTTTCGGCGATCTGGCGCCAGATGGTGGCATAGAACTGGTCGTCGTGGCGACCCGATTGCAGCAGGCGCGGATTGCGGCCGATCGCCTCGTCCTGCGCATAGCCGGTGATGCGGGTGAAGGCCGGGTTGGTGGCGACGATATTACCCTGCGCATCGGTGACGAAGATCGCTTCCGAGCTGTGGTCGAACACTGTCTGGCCGAGGTTGAGATTCTTGAGCGCGTATTCCTTGCCGCGCCAGATCTGCACGACCATGCTGCTGGCCAGCGCGATCGATGCCAGCACCACCAGGGCATTGATCCAGAGCGACCGGTGAGCCTGCTGTTCGAGCCCGAGCGCATTCTTCAGCAGGCGTTCGCCGAGAACCTGCTCATGGTCGCTCATCGCGTCGATTTTCTTGGAGGCGAGGGTGTACCAAAGCGCGGCGGCGGGCATGGCGCGGGTCGGCGGACGGCCGCTGGCCGCTACTGCCGCGATGCGGTCGAGGATTTTTTTCGCCTCGGCGACAAAAACCTGGTTTTCGATGGCGCGATGGCCGTCGAGCGATTCGGCATCGGCCAGCTGCATGAATTTCTCGATACGCGCTTCCTCGATTGCCTGGATGCGGGTGAAGGCGACCAGTTGCATCGTGCTGTAGTCGCCTCTCGACAGCATGGCGGTCAGCAGCGCTCGCATCTGGCCGGCCATCTCCTTTGCCTGCAGGAAGAAGATGTAGGCCATCTGCTTGCGGTAGATCCAGCCGACATGACCGACACTGATGGCGGCGATCTGGGGAGTGAAGAGCTGCTCGATCAGGCGGGAATACTGGTCGGTGACATACTCGCGTGACAGTTTCAGTCCGGTCGTGGCGTTGCGCAGCTCTCCCAGGTGCGCGAATTCCGCATCGATGCCGGCGATCGCCTGGGCAAGGGGAACGGTGCGCTCCTCGCTCGCGAGGAGCGCCTGCAGGCGCGCGAGTGCCGCATCGGTTTCCGCGTATTGCTGGGTTAGGGCGATGTCGAAGTATTTGCCCTGGGACGACAGCAGGCCGCTGGACAGTCCCCGTTCCTTTTGCAGTTCATGGACGAGATCGTTGATGTGCAGGCTGACGCGGGTCCACGCATGCACCTCGCGCGCGCTTTGCCGCTCCACATAGTTTTCCGTAAGATTGCGCGCAGTGAAGTAGGTCAGCGCGACGAAGAACGCCAGCAGGAGCCACAGGACCTGTCTCTGGAAGCGTTTGAAGGGCGAACGTGTCATGCGGGCAGTCTGGTAATAGCAGGGCGAGACGCTGCATCATATAGCGAACGTTATCAAGCATTAAAAAAACTATTCTCCGTTGGCAACCAGCAGGAACACGCATGCCGCTACATTGGAACGACACGCTCGGAACCGGTCATCGACAGATCGACCGCCAGCATCAGGAACTGATCGACCTGATCAACGAGTTCGAGCAGATGGTGCACACGGGTCATGAGCAGGATGCCTGGGCGTTGGCACTGCCTCGATTGCAGACGTATGTGCTGTTTCATTTCGCGACCGAGGAGGCACTGTTCGGCCAGACCGACGCGGCACATGCCGCACGCCATCAGGCGCAGCACCGCGCGTTCGTCGACAGACTCGCCCAGTGGCGCGCCGCGCCGGCGGTCGATCCGCGGGGGTTGCTGGACTATCTGAAGACGTGGCTGGTCGAGCACATCATGAAGACCGACCGGGAACTGGCGCGCCAGCTCCCCGGACCGGTCTGATCAGCCGGTCGGCCAGGATGGCGGCTGCTTCAGCGGCGCCATCCCGTGCATCCCAGGGGGGCGGCGCTGTGTTCAGACAGCTTTGCAGGGCGGCGTCGAAATCGCCCGCCGCCAGTTGGTCCGCGCCGATCTCCTGGCAGCGTCCGTGGCGTTGCAGCCATTCGATCAGGCAGTCCTGTTCGGGCCAGTCGGCGCGCCGCGGGTAGAGCACCGCCGTGCCATTGCCGGCGGCCTCGACGAAGGTGCCGTAGCCGGGTTTGGTGATGACGGCATCGACGGAACGCAGCAGATCGACGAACGGCCAGTCGAAGGATTCGATCGCCACGCAATCGGGCCGGGTGACGTTCCACCCCGCGGGCACCAGGTAACGGATATCCGGATGCCGGGGCCAGCGCTCGACCGGCAGCCGCAGGGGAACCCCGCCCATGCCGACCATGAGCAGCCGCGCCGTCTCGCCAGCGCCGATTTTTTCGCGCAAGGCATGGCGTCGATCCCTGCCCGGCGTGAAGATCGGGCCGATTTCTCGGACGTTTGTCAGAGCGTGCATCGGCATCGCCGGCGTAACGCGCAGGAAGTGCGCGGCACGGTAGGCGGCCAGCATCTCGGCGTGGATCGGGGCCGCCCAGTCTTCCTGTCCGAAAAAATGCCGGAAAAGATCCGCCCAGTTGAGCGAGCACAGTGCCAGCGCCGGAATACCGGCCGCCGCCGCACCGGCAAGCGGCAGGTAGGACACATCGCTGAATACCGCATCCACCCCGAGGGCCTGCAGCTGGGCGGCTTCGGCCGCGACGCGCGCCGGGAAGTCGGCATGCGCGCGGCGATAGGCGGTCGCGGTCGCAGGCAGGTCGAGCGTGACGGCATCGCGCATCACGTAGCCGAAATCGCTGGCGGTGGCCAGATGCGCGAATGCGGGCCGGATGCGCTGGCGCAACCGGTCGGCGGGCAGTCCGCTGCGCAGGGTGATCTGCAGTTGCGGCAGGCGTGCAGGCAACTGGTTGAGCACCGGTGCCACCTGCGCGAGGTGGCCGAGGCCGTGGGCGGAGATGTCGACAAACAGATGAAGATGCGAGTGCGGCATCAGAACGATCAGAACGGTTTGGCCCGGTCCCCCTCGCCGGCGATGGCGACGAAATGGTCGAGCCGCCGGGTATCGATGGTGCCCGCCGCGACCGCTGCCTTGATGGCGCAGCCAGGCTCGTTTTCATGACGGCAGTCGCGGTAGCGGCATTGGCCGAGGAGCGGTACGAATTCGGGGAAGCCGAGCTCGATTGCGCCGCGGGTGAGATGGGCGAGGCCGAAGGCCTGCAAGCCGGGCGAGTCGATCAGTTCGCCAGCGCCGGCATCGGCGGGCAGGATATAGAGGCGTGCATGGGTGGTGGTGTGCTTGCCTGAATCGAGGGCCGTCGAGATTTCCCGCGTTGCGGCGGCGGCATCCGGTACCAGCGTATTGACGAGCGTCGATTTGCCCATGCCGCTCTGGCCGACCAGCACGGAGCGTTGGCCGGCCAGCCAGGGCTGCAGGGCGGTGGCATCGCGCAGGGCGCTAAGCTCGACGATCGGCAGGCCGAGCTTGGCGAACGGCGCCAGTAGTGCGCGTGCCGCGGCGAGCCCGGCGACGAGATCGCACTTGTTGAGCACGATGACGGTCCGCAACTGTTCGTGCGTGGCGGCAACCAGCGCGCGGGAAATCAGTTCGTCGGAAAAACCGGGTTCGGTAGCGGTGACCAGTACGACCTGGGTCGCGTTGGCGGCGATGATTTTTTCTTTCCACTGGTCGCTGCGGTAGAGCAGGGAGCTGCGCTTTTCATGGCCGAGGATCTGCGTTTCGCTGTCGTGAAGCGGACCAAGATGCACGCGGTCACCGCAGGCGAAGGGGCTTTTCTTGCCGCGCGGAATGCCATTGACGCGTCGGCCGTCTGGCAAAACGACTTCGTAATGGCGACCGAAGGCAGCGGTAACGATGCCGGACAGGCTCACGATGCCTGCGCGCGCAGATGGGCGATGCGCTGGCTCGCGGGGGGGTGCGAGTCGTAGAACAGCGAATGCAATGGGTCGGGGGTCAGCGTCGCGGCATTGTCGCGATAGAGCTTGACCAGTGCCGTGATCAGGTTTCCACTGTCGGCCTGTTGTGCGGCGTAGGCGTCGGCTTCGAATTCGTGCCGGCGCGAGTGCCACGACATCAGCGGACCCAGCGGAAAGGTGAACACCGGCAACACCAGCGAGAACAGGATCAGGGCCAGCGCGGTATGGTGTGCCGTCCCGCCGGCGCCGACTTCTGCATTGCCGTCTGCATTGAGTCCCGCATAGAACCACGGCTGGTCGATCAGCTGGCCGAGCAGCCAGAGCAGTACGAGCGACAGCAGGGACATGACGACGATGCGCTTGACGATATGGCGGCGCTGGTAATGGCCGAGCTCGTGCGCGAGGACGGCTTCGATTTCGCCTGGGGTGAGCTTGTCGATCAGCGTATCGAAGAAGACGATGCGCTTGCTACGGCCAAAGCCGGTGAAATAGGCGTTGCCATGAGCCGAGCGCTTCGAGCCGTCCATCACGAACAGCCCCGAACTGGCGAAGCCGCAGCGTGCCAGCAGGGCCTCGATGCGCGCTTTGACTTCACCCTCGGGCAATGGCGTGAATTTGTTGAATAGCGGCGCGATCAGGGTCGGATAGAGCAGCAGCACGAGCAGGTTGAAGGCGAGCCAGGTCAGCCAGACATACAGCCACCACCGGGGCCCCATCGCACCCATCAGCCACAGCACGAGCAGCAGCAGCGGCGCCCCGATCAGAACCGTCAGCAGCCCTTGCTTGAACAGGTCGGCCATGTACAGGCCGGGCGTCATCTTGTTGAAACCGAAGCGGGCTTCCAGCCTGAAGGTGCGGTGGAGCGAGAAGGGCAGGCCGACGAAAAAGCCCGTCACAGCGACGCTGGCGAACAGCGCGAGGCCATGGAGATAAGGCGAAGCGGCGAAGTACGTGCGCCAGAAAGCATCGAAGCCGGCCAGCAGGCCGCCGAAAGTGAACACGAGCAGCAGGATGACGTCGACGGCGAGTTCGAGCAGGCCGAGGCGGAGTTTGGCCGTGCTGTAGTCGGCGGCCTTCTGGTGGTCGGTAAGTGGAATGCGGTCGGCGAATTCGGCGGGAACGGCCGCGCGATGCGCCGCGACATGGCGCATCTGGCGCAGCGCGAGCCAGACGCGTAGCGCGGTCGTCAGCGCCAGCATCGCGAGAAAGACGGAGGAGAAAACGGCAGCCATGCGTCGGGGAATTGGTCAGGTATGCAAGAATGCAAGCGGCTCAATCACGGAAGGTACGCAGTATGTCACAAGACCAAAATGCGCTCGTCTGGCTCGACATGGAGATGACCGGGCTGGACCCGGACAAGGATCGCATCATCGAACTGGCGATGGTGATCACCAATTCGCAACTTGAAGTCGTGGCGGAAAGCGCCGTGTGGGCAGTTCATCAGCCCGATGCCGTGCTCGATGGCATGGACGACTGGAACAAGAAGACTCATGGCAAGTCGGGCCTCATCGATCGCGTGAAAGCTTCGGCACTGGCCGAGGCGGAGGTCGAGGCGCAGGCGCTCGACTTTCTCAAGCGGCATGTGCCTTCGGGCAAGTCGCCGATGTGCGGCAACTCGATCTGCCAGGATCGCCGCTTCATGGCGCGCTACATGCCCAAGCTGGAAAACTATTTCCATTACCGCAACCTCGATGTATCCACACTCAAGGAGCTCTGCAAGCGCTGGACGCCGGAAGTCGCCAAGGGTGTCAAGAAGGGCGGCAAGCATCAGGCGCTCGCGGACATTCACGAATCGATCGAGGAACTGAAGTACTACCGGGAGCACTTCCTCAGGGTCTGAGCGTAGCCGGGATGACTTTGGCGTGGATCAGTCCGCGCGGCGCTCGAGTATCCAGCGTTCCTTGCGATCGCTGGGGCGGCCACCGCGCCAGATTTCCGTCCACCCGGACGGCGTGACACGATCGCTATCCGCCACCGTCAGGCGCAGGTTGCAGCGTTGTCCCGGCGTCAGGGCTGTTGTGCGAATGCCGCCGAAATAGTCGAGCGAAGCCCGCTGGGCGGGCCCGAGCCCGCTGCGTTCAATGCAGTCGATCTGTTCTGGTAGCGCGGCCTGAAGTGCGCGTGTAGCCGAGCGGTAGGATTTGGCGTGGTCTATCCATGACAACCAGAGGGTGGCGATCAGGGCCCACAGCAGCGTGACTCCGCTGGCCCATTGCAGGCTGGCTCGCCACGGTGTGCGCTTCAGACGCCAGGCCAGCAGCCACAGCAGCGAGATCGCCATGGCGAAGACCAGCATGGGCAGCGCATAGCGGACTTCATGGCCGGGGGCAAGTTTTTCGAAGTTGTGCGCGATACGGGGCGGCCAGTCGAGTGCCTGGGCACTGGCGCCGAGCCAGATGAGGATGGCGGCGAAGCTGAAGGTGGTCAGGCCGAACCAGCCAAATGCGCTGGCTGCACCCCGCCGCAGGCGGTCGGCCCCCGCTGCTGCCAGCAAGGTGAGCGGGATCAGGGTGACCAGAGCGCTGAGCGTGCGGTCCGGTCCGCTCAGAAACCACCCCAGCGCCAGCGATGCGCCCAAGAGCGGCAACAGGAGCATTCCCGGATCCTGCCGGCGGATCCAGAGTGCCCAGCCCGCGAGCGGCAGCACGGGCCAGGTCGCCCAGGCGAGGAGTTCGGCATGGCGGGCATCCGGCAGGCTCCGGGCAAAGGTCGCTTCGGCGAATTCATTTTTCCACCACAGGGTCCAGAGTTCCGGCGACTGATGGGCCAGGATCAGCGGCCAGATGGCCGCGATGACGACGGCCAATGCCGTCGCGAGGAGCAGCGATGGCCAGGCACGCCGAAAAGTCGGCGCCGGCAGGACGGCAATTCCCATCAGCACACCGACCAGGCCATGGGCGAGGAAGCCCAGTCCGAGGCCGGCGCCCAGCAGCAGGAGGCCGCGTACTTGGCCGCGGAGGAGCATGCCACCCCCCCACCAGGCGACCGCCGCGAAGGCCAGCCCGGCGATGGCGGGCTGGGCGTCGTGAATCGGCGTTAGCAGGCCGAGCGTGCCGAGTGCCAGCAGGGGGGCGAGTCGGGCCGCGCTTTCCCCGTAAAAAGCACGTGCGGCACCGGCCAGGGCCACGAGGTACAGCGTGCCGAACAGCGGGGTGGCAAGACGTGCGGCATCGTGGAATTCCAGCAGTCCGTGCAGCAGGCGACCGAGTGTCGCCGCCACCCAGTGGAACAACGGCGGCGTATGCGGCCACGGCTCTCCGGCAATGCGCGGGAACGACCAGTCTCCGCTGAGCACAAAGCCATGGGCGATGCCGATATGTATGGCATCTTCGGTCTTCCACGGATCGTGCCCGACGATGCCGGCCAGCAGGTAGATGCCGGCCAGCAGCCACAGAAGGCCGAGTGGCAGTGGAGGCGAACGGTTACTCAGCGCACTGAAGTTCATGAAGGCAGAAAAACAAAAGGCAGCCGAAGCTGCCTGCAGGCGAGGGCGGACCGGGCCGCCTTGCACATGTGTCGCTGACCGCTCAGGCTGCGGCGCCCGGGCGCTTGTACTTCTGCTTGAAACGCTCGACGCGGCCGGCCGTGTCGACGATCTTCTGCTTGCCGGTGTAGAACGGGTGGCAGGCCGAGCAGACTTCGATGTGCAGCGGCCTGCTGTTGGTCGAGCGGGTCGTGAACTTGTTGCCGCAGCTGCAAGTCACCTCGATCTCGTTGTAGTTCGGGTGGATGCCTTCTCTCATTTCGGTGTCCTTTGATTCGGTGGCGCTTACGTGGTTTCGCGTCGGCGGAAAAGCCGCGCATTATCCTGAAATTTCCGAGGGAAATCAACCACCGCGGCGCATCGCGTCGAAAAATTCGCCGTTGTTCTTGGTGGACTTGACCTTGTCGAGCAGGAATTCCATCGCCTCGAGGTCGTCCAGTCCGTATAGCAGTTTGCGCAACACCCAGACCTTCTGCAGTACGTCCTGCTTGAGCAGCAGTTCCTCGCGACGCGTGCCGGAGCGGTTGACGTTGATCGACGGATAGACGCGCTTCTCGGACATGCGGCGGTCAAGGTGGATCTCGGAGTTGCCGGTGCCCTTGAATTCCTCGTAGATCACCTCGTCCATGCGGCTGCCAGTGTCGATCAGGGCGGTGGCGATGATGGTCAGCGAGCCGCCCTCCTCGATGTTGCGCGCCGCGCCGAAGAAGCGCTTCGGGCGCTGCAGC